>DASYXX010000383.1:0-17502 GCA_035934395.1 Streptosporangiaceae bacterium | reverse complement strand
CTGACTTGATTGCGACGCTTGATCACGGAGGCCAGCCTAGTGCAGCTATGCCGCGCCCCGTCCGGGTCAGGCGAGACTTTCCAGCCAGCTGGCGTGCAACGCGGAGTACTCCCCGCCCTCGGCCAGGAGCCGGCCCGGCGGGCCGTCTTCCACGAAGGCCCCGTCGGAGATCACGAGCACCCGGTCGGCGATCTGCACCGTGGAAAGCCGGTGCGCGATGATCAGGGCCGTGCGCCCGGCCAGGATCGTACGCAGCGCCCGCTGCACCAGCCGCTCGCTGGGGATGTCGAGCAGCGAGGTCGCCTCGTCGAGCACCAGCACGGCCGGCGCCGCGAGGAATGCGCGGGTGAACGAGATCAGCTGCCGCTGCCCAGCGGACAGCCGCCCGCCGCGCTTGCCCACCGGCTCGTCGTAGCCCGCGGGGAGCGCGGCGATGAACTCGTGCGCGCCGATGGCCAGCGCCGCCGCCTCGATCTCGGCCCGCGACGCGCCCGGCCTGCCCAGCGCGATGTTCTCCGCGACAGTCCCGCTGAACAGGAAGTTCTCCTGGGTGATCATGATCACCTCGCGGCGCAGGGTCGGCTCATCCAGCTGCCTGAGGTCGACGCCGTCGAGCAGCACCCGGCCCTGGCCCGGGTCGTAGAACCTGGCCATCAGCCGGGCGATGGTCGTCTTTCCCGCGCCGGTGGTGCCGACCAGGGCCGCGGTCTGGCCGGCGGGGATGGTCAGGTCCAGCCCGCGCAGCACCGGCGCGTCGCGGTAGCCGAACCGGACCGACTCGAACTGCACGGACCGGCCACCCCGGGCCGGTGCCGGCCGGGGGCGGCGACCCTCCCAGATGCCCCCGCCATCTGGCCCGGGGGGACGCCCGCCCCAAACCCCCCCGCCATGGCCCGCGAGATCGGGCAGCGCGGCCGGGTGCTCCGGCTCGGCCACCGCCGGCGCCTCGTCCAGCACCCCGGAGATCTTCTCCAGCGCCGCCGCGGCCGACTGGAACGTGTTGTAGAACTGCGCCAGGTCCTGCAGCGGGTCGAAGAACCGCTGGAGGTACAGCAGGAACGTGACCAGCACGCCGATCTTCATGCCACCGTCGATGACTCTGAGCCCGCCGTAGAGCAGCACGGCCCCGATCGCGAGGTTGCCGACCAGGCTGATGCCCGGCGAGTAGATCGCGATCAGGCGGGAGGAGCGCAGGCTGGCCGCCGCGTAGCCGGCGTTGAGCTCGCCGAAGATCTCCTCGTTCCGCCGCTCCCTGCGGAACGCCTGGACCGCCCTGATGCCGCCGAAGGTCTCCACGAAGTGCACGATGACCTGTGCGATCGTCTCCCTGGTCCGGCGGTAGGCCTGCCCGGACTCGCGGCGGAACCAGGCGGTCAGCCAGGTCAGCGGCCCGAAGCCGGCCAGCACGACCAGCGCCAGCGGCCAGTCGAGCAGCAGCATCCCCGCGCCGACCAGCAGCAGCGACAAGGCCGCGGACACCAGCGAGTCCAGGCCCTCGTCGAACAGGTCGGAGATCGAGTCGATGTCCGAGACCTGACGGGAGATGACCCGGCCGGAGGTGTAGCGCTCGTGGAACGACACGGGCAGCCGCAGGAAGTGCGCGAACAGGCGGCGCCTGAGCTCCAGCACCACGTCGGCGCCCAGGCGGCCCATCCCGGCGATGTAGGACCTGGTCGCGGCGGCCTGGGCGATGACCGCCACGGCGAACGCGGCGATGACGAGGGCCAGGGGAGCGGCGTCGTGCGAGCGGGCCAGCCGCGGGATCCGGTCGATCCCGATCCCGACCAGCCACGGCCCGGCTAGGGCCGCGAGGTTGGCTATCACGATCAGCAGCAGGATCAGCCCGACCGTGGCCCGGTGCGGGCGGAGCAGGTCCTGCAGCAGGCGCCTGCCGCGCAGCCGCAGCAGCGACGCGAGGCTCGCCGGGACGTCCTCGACGTCCTCTGCGGCGATCCCGCGCCAGGCCTGCCCCGTGGCTCGCGGCCCCGTGGCTGGCGGTACGGCGGACGGGTTCTGGGTCACCGGCGGGCCTCCGTCAGGTCCTGGGCGGCATCCTGGCCCGGGTCGTCGGCGCCGCTCATCAGCGCCCGGTAGCGGGCCTGGGTGGCGAGCATGTCGTGGTGCGAGCCCGTCGCGACGATGACGCCGTCATCGAGCAGCGCCACCCGGTCGGCCAGCATGACCGTGGACGGCCGGTGCGCCACGACCAGCGCGGTCGAGGCGGCCAGCACCTCGGCGAGCGCGCGGGTGACCCGGGCCTCGGTGTGCACGTCCAGCGCGGACAGCGGGTCGTCGAGCAGCAGCACCTCGGGCCGGGCCAGGATCGCGCGGGCGAGCGCCACCCGCTGGCGCTGCCCGCCGGACAGTGCCATGCCCTGTTCGCCGATCCGGGTGTCCAGGCCCCAGGGCAGGTCGGCGACGAAGTCGGCCTGCGCCGCGGCGAGCGCGGCCAGGATCGCCTGCTCGTCCGCGCCGGCCACGCCGTAGCTGACGTTCTCCCTGACGCTGGCCGAGAACAGCGTGGGATCCTCGAAGGCGCAGCCCACCCGGGAGCGCAGGACCGCGAGCGGCAGGTCCCTGACGTCGGCGCCGTCCAGCAGCACGCGGCCCCCGGACACCTCAGCCAGCCTCGGCACGAGCTGGAGCAGCGTCGTCTTGCCGGCGCCGTTCGGGCCGACGACGGCGACTGTCTCGCCGGGCTCGAGCTCCAGGCACACGTCGCGCAGGACCGGCGCGGGCGCGCCGGGGTAGCGGAACGTCACGTGATCGAAGACGAGCCGCGCCCGCGGCCGCGCCGGAGCGGGCACCCCGGCGGGAGCACCGTCCCCGTCGGTGATCGCGGGCTCGGTGTCGAAGATCTCGTAGATCCGCTGCGCCGCCGTGGCGGCCTCCTGGCCGCTGGCCAGGATGTAGCCCATCGCCTCGATGGGCCACACCAGCTGCAGGGCCAGCGCGATGAAGGCGACAAGCCCGCCGAGGCTCAGCTCCCCGTGGCTGACCGCTAGCGCGCCGAGCAGCAGGATCAGGCCGATGACCGCGTTCGGCACCAGGTCGAGGCCGGACCAGAAGGTGCCCCGCAGCCTGGCCTTCTCCATCTGGGTGATGCGCACGAGCGCGGCCTGGCTCCCGTGCCGGGCGGCGGCCTCGTCGCGGCGGCCGAGGGCCTTGAGCACCCGGACGCCGGCGGCGGCCTCCTCGACGTAGGTGGCGAGGTCGCCCTGCTGGTCCTGGGCGCGGCGGGACAGCACCCGGTACCGCCTCTCGAAGCGGGTGCAGATCGCGAGGACCGGGAGGAAGACGAGCGCCGTCAGCAGGCCGAGCCACCAGTCCAGCCGGATCAGCAGGGCGATGACGGCCACGAACGTCACCACGTTGGTAATGAAGAAAACGATGCCGAACCCGGCGAAGCGCCGGATAGCCGACAGGTCCGTCGTGGCCCGCGAGAGCAGCTGGCCGGACTGCCACTCGTCGTGGAACCCGACGTCCAGCCGCTGCAGGTGCGCGTAGAGGCTGTCGCGCATGGACCGCTCCATGCCGGTCACCGCGCTGGCCTGCACCCACCGCCGGTAGAGGCTCAGCCCGGACTCGGTGACGCCCAGGCCGATCGCGGCCAGGCCGAGTGGTATCAGGGCACGCGTGTCGCCGTGCGCGATCGGTCCGTCGATGATCCCCTTGACCAGCAGCGGGATCACGATCTCGGCGCCGGCCGCTCCCATCGCGGCGGCGAGCATCAGCGCTAACAGCCAGAGGTACGGGCGCAGGTACTCCCGGGTCCGCCACAGTGCGGCGAGGGGGGTTTGCTCGGCGTGATCCTGGCCCGCCCGCCGGGTCCGTGCTCGCCGGGTTTGGGCATGCGGCAGCGAGCCAGATGTTTCGGTGGGCATTTTCCGCAGGCTAACCGCGCGACCGGCAGGCTGTCACCTGGTTTTTTCCCCGATAGGGCGCGAGATGGCGCAGAGTGGGTCAGTCTGGCTTTCTGGCTAGGCGTGGGGAGCGCCGGATGCACGAAGCCGGCAGGGGAGGGACCCATGGGGTTGCGCGATTCCTCGGATCGCCAGTGACGGGGTGGTCCGCGGCTGAGGGGTTAGGTGCCTACGGCGACGGCGTGACCGTCATCTGCGAGCTTGCGGCCCAGTTCAGCGCGGGGAGCTGGGATGCCGCGACGCCCTGCGCGGAATGGCGGGCCGCCGACCTGGCCGGGCACCTGCGCTGCATGGCCGACGACTATCACGAGTATCTCGACGAAGCACCGGGCAGCCGGCTGGCCCGGCTGATGGCCACGGGAGCGCACCCGGACACCCTGGCGCGCAAGCTGGCCCGGCAGAACGCGGCCGAGCTGGCCGCGCTGCCCGACCGCCCTTCGCCCGAGCACATCGCGGCGTTCGCCGAATCGGCCCGCTCGTACGCCCGCCGGCTGGAGCCCGTCTGGGAGCTGCCGCACCATCGCTACCGGGACGCCGTCGTCACCGTCGGGGGGATGGCGGGAGCGGCCTGCGCCGAGTGGCACCTGCACGCGTGGGACCTGGCCCGGGCGCTCGGCAAGGATTACCGGCCGGCCGACCCGGAGATCGTGCTGGCCGGGTGGCGCGCGGGCGTCCCGCAGCTGCAGGTGGCGCAGGACCCCGGATCCGGCGACCCGTGGCTGGTCCTGCTGCATTCCTCCGGCCGGTCGCCCGGCTGGCCGGGCCAGCCGGCCGCGCTGCCATGATGTGCTGATGGGCTTCGATGTTGACCGGGTGCGCGCGTGCTACCCGGCCCTGGCCGACGGCTACGCCTACCTGGACGGGGCCGCGGGCACGCAGCTGCCAGACTCGGTGATCGACGCGATGGCCGGGGCGTACCGGGCGGGACTGGGCAACTCGGGCGGCGCGTTCCCGGCCAGCCGCCGTTCCGACGAGATCACCGCCGAGTGCCGGCGGGCCGTGGCCGACCTCACCGGCGGGCGGCCCGAGGGGGTCATCCTCGGGCCGAACATGACCACGCTCACCTACCGGCTGGCCCGCGCTCTGGCCGCGGGCTGGGGTCCCGGCGACGAGGTCGTGGTTACCCGGCTCGACCATGACGCGAACGTGCGGCCGTGGGTGCAGGCGGCCTCCGCCGTCGGCGCCGTCGTGCGCTGGGCCGACGTGCAGCTGCCCGAGGGGGACCTGCCGCTGGCCAGCTTCCGGCCCCTGATCTCGGACCGGACCAGGCTGGTCGCGGTCACCGCGGCGAGCAACCTGATCGGCACCCGCCCGGACGTGGCCGGCATCGCCGCGCTGGCGCACGCGGCCGGGGCGCTGGCCTACGTCGACGGGGTGCACGCAACCCCGCACGGCCCGGTTGACGTGGGCGAGCTCGGCGCCGACCTGTACGCGACCAGCGCGTACAAGTGGTCCGGCCCGCATGTAGGCGCGGTCGTCGCGGATCCGGCGATGCTCGAGTCCCTGGCCCCGGACAAGCTGGCCCCGGCGCCCGCCGAGGTGCCCGACCGGTTCGAGCAGGGCACGCTGGCGTTCGCAGACCTGGCCGGCGTGACCGCCGCGGTCGATCATCTGGCCTCGCTGGCCGGCCCGGCGGCCGGCGCCGGTACCCGGCGCGAGCGGATCCTGGCCGGCCTGGCCGCGGCCGAGGCGCACGAGCAGGACCTGTTCCGGGTGCTGCTCGGCGGCCTGGACGCCATGGGTCACGTCACGACCTACGGCAAGGCCGCCCGGCGGACCGCTACCGCGTACTTCAACGTCGCCGGCCGCACGCCGCGCCAGGTAGCCGAGCACCTGGCCGGGCGCAAGGTCAACGTGTGGGACGGGGACAACTACGCCTGGGAGCTGGCCGGTGCCCTCGGCCTGCGGGAGACGGGCGGCGCCGTGCGGGCGGGGCTGGTGCACTACAACGACTGGTCAGACGTCGACCGGCTGCTGGCGGCGGTCGCGGAACTCGGCGGGTAAGAGCGCCCCCGCCGTGCCCGTTGCGGCGGTGGCACCCCCGCGCCGGCTGCGCTCTGTACCGGTTTGGGCCTTTCGCGGGGTTAACGACAGCCGTGCCAGTGTGGTGGATGGGCCGTTGACCACACTCTACGGTGGCCGATGGCCCATCGACGACACGCCCTATCCGGCCCGGAGCGTGTGCCGGTACACGCGGGACTCGCGGATCTCGAAGCCGACGCGCTCGTAGAGCCGCCCGGCCGCCTCGCGGGACGGCCGCGAGGTCAGATCCACGGTCCTGGCGCCGGCCTCCCGGGCGATCCGCAGAGCCTCGCGGGTCAGCGCCTCCCCGGCGCCCTGCCCGCGCGCGGACTCGTCGACGACCACGTCCTCGATCCAGGCCCGCAGCCCGCTGGGGAGCGGGAACATGACCAGCGTCAGCGTGCCGATGATCGTGCCCGCGGAGCGGGCCAGGAGCACCGTGTTCGCCGGGCAGTTCACGATCGCCTCTAGGTCTGCCTGCCCGAGCGGCTTGGCTGACCTGGACAGCTGCGGCAGCAGGCGGCCGAAGGCCTCGACCACCTCGCCAGTTACCTCGCCGAGCACCTCTACCTGGAGCGTCACCCCCGGCACCCTACCCGACCGCGCTCGCGCCGGCAGGCCCCGGGCGGGTCATGTGATCTCCCCCTGGTGCGGCCGCTGTACGTTCAGGGGTAAGCCTGCTGAAACACCGGGGAGCGCACATGCCGAACGCGGCAGAACCGCCGGACTTCCTCGTGCACCGGGCGGGCGACAGCGTCGGGGTGGCGGTGCGCGACCTGTTGCCGGGCACCGTGCGTGGCGGGTACCTGTCCGGGGGCGAGCGGGTCACCCTGTCCCTCACCGAGCCGGTGCCGCTGGGCCACAAGTTCGCGCTGCGCGAGATCGGCCGCGGCGCGGACGTTATCGAGTACGGGGTTCGCGTCGCGATCGCGACCAGCGATATCGCGATCGGCCAGCACGCGCACGTGCACAACCTGAGGAGCGCGCGGTGGCAGCGCAGCGTCGCCAGCTGAGCGGCTTCCGGCGGCCGGACGGGTCCGTCGGGATCCGCAACAAGGTAGTGATCATTCCCGTCGATGACCTGTCCAACGCGGTGTGCGAGGCGGCGGCCGCGACGATCCCGGACGCGCTGGCCCTGCCGCACCACTACGGGCGGCTGCAGTTCGGCGAGGACCTGGAG
Organism: Streptosporangiaceae bacterium; assembly: GCA_035934395.1. GTDB lineage: Bacteria > Actinomycetota > Actinomycetes > Streptosporangiales > Streptosporangiaceae > JASHPR01. Next base: position 10,377 of record DASYXX010000383.1, on the reverse strand, counting down.
CTCACCTTCCGCACGCTGATCGGGACCGCGGCGAACCCGAACGTGGCCGCGGCCGTGGTGGTGGGCATCGAGCCGAACTGGACCGCGCGGGTGGCCGACGGCATCGCCGCGTCCGGCAAGCCGGTAGACGGGTTCTGGATCGAGGGCCACGGGGACCTGCGCACCCACGAGCGGGCGGCGCGGCGGCTGGCCCAGTTCGTCCGCGACGCCAGCGAGTGCCAGCGCGAGCCGGCCGAGCCCGGCGAGATCATGATGAGCATCAAGTGCGGCGAGTCCGACACCACCAGCGGGCTCGGGTCGTGCCCCACCACCGCGCAGGTGGTCGACCGGTGGGTCGACGCGGGCGGGACCGTGCTGTTCGGCGAGACCAGCGAGCTGACCGGCGGGGAGCACCTGATCGCCGCGCGGTGCGCCGACGACCAGACCCGCAAGAAGTTCCAGGACCTGTACGACAGCTACCTGCGGGGCATCGAGCGGGAGGGCGCGAACCTGCTCGGCTCGCAGCCGACCCAGGGCAACATCGCCGGCGGGCTGTCCACGATCGAGGAGAAGGCGATGGGCAACATCGCCAAGACCGGCTCCCGGCCCGTGGTGGACGCGCTGCCGGCCGCGCAGGCGCCGGTGCGGCGCGGCCTCACTTTCATGGATACCTCGTCGGCGGCCGGCGAATGCGTCACGCTGATGGCCGCGGCGGGCGCGGTCATCCACCTGTTCCCGACGGGCCAGGGGAACATCGTCGGGCACCCGGTCGAGCCGGTCATCAAGCTCACCGCGAACCCGCGCACCGCGCAGACGATGGCCGAGCACATCGACCTCGACTGCTCCGGGCTGCTGCGCCGCGAGTACACGCTGGCCCAGAGCGGGGACATGCTGCTCCACGTCGTCGAGCGGACGATCAACGGCCGTCTCACCTGCGCGGAAAGCCTCGGACATCGCGAGTTCGTGCTTACCAAGCTCTACCCGAGCGCCTGAGCGCAGCGTGCCGCTTTCCGCGTAATGAGAGCCCGGCCGGCGCCGTTATATATACGTAATTCACCAACCTCGAGCGGGCCCGGCCATCGCTCTTGATCAGGACCTGCGAGCTCTGTGACAGTTGGGGTGGGATTCGCGGCCGCCTCACCGAGGCGGCCCCGGGAGAAGGAGCAGGCAATGCCTGGAATCGTTGTGGGCGTCGATGGCTCAGATCACTCTCAGCGCGTCCTCGAGTGGGCCGTTAAAGAGGCGGCACTACGGCAGGCCCCGCTGACCGTCCTGACCGTTCACCAGGTGGTCGGCAGTGCCTGGACCGGCAACCCGGTGGTCCTTCCCGAGGACCGGCCCGAGGAAGCGAGGGCCCGCCAGGCGGCCGAGGAGGCCGTGAACCAGGTCCTCAGCGCGGTAGGCGACGCCAAGCCCCCCTCGGTGACCGTGCGCGCGTCGAGCGGGTTCCCGGCCAGGGAGCTCGTCGACGCCTCCCAGGACGCCGACCTGGTCGTGGTCGGCTCGCGGGGCGGCGGCGGGTTCCGCGGGCTGCTGACGGGCTCGGTTAGCACCCAGGTCGTGAACCACGCGGAGTGCCCGGTCGTTGTCATCCGGCCATAGGCACGAAAAAGCGGGCCGGGCCCGGCGGGAGGTCGGGCCCGGCCCGCTGGCTGGTGCGGGACTAGGGCGGGCGGGCTAGGGCGGGAGGGCGGGGCTAGCCAAACAGTCGCTTCAGCTCGCGTAGTCCAGGAGCGGCTGGGCGCGGCTCGGGTGGCGCAGCTTGGACAGCGACTGCTTCTCCAGCTGCCTGATCCGCTCCCGGGTCAGGCCCAGCGCCCGGCCGATCTCGTCCAGCGTGTGCGGGTTCCCGTCGTACAGGCCGAACCGCATGGCCATGATCGTCGCCTCGCGCGGGGTCAGCGCGTCGAGCGCGTGGCGCAGCTGGTCGGCCAGCAGCTGGCGGTCCACCAGCTCCGACGCTTCCGGCGCGTCCACGTCCTCGATCAGGTCGCCGATGCTGGTCTCCCCGTCCTCGCCGATCGTGGAGTCCAGGCTGATCGGCTGGCGGCTGGTCCGCAGCAGCTCCTCGATCTGGTCCGGCGTCCGGTCAAGCTCGGCGGCCAGCTCCTCCGGCGTGGGCTCGCGGCCCAGCCGCTGGTGCATGTCGCGCTCCACCCGGCTCAGCTTGCTGAGCATCTCCAGCACGTGCACCGGCAGCCGGATCGTGCGGGCCGAGTCGGCGAAGCCGCGCTGGATCGCCTGCCGGATCCACCACATGGCGTAGGTGGAGAACTTGTAGCCCTTGGTGTAGTCGAACTTCTCGACCGCCCTGATCAGGCCCAGGTTGCCCTCCTGCACGACGTCGAGCAGGGACAGCCCGCGGTCGCTGTACTTCTTGGCCACGGAGACCACCAGGCGCAGGTTCGCCTCCAGCATGTGGGCCTTGGCCCGGCGGCCGTCCTCCGCGACGTCCTCGAGGTCGCGGATGAAGTCCTGGGACAGCCCGGTCTCGGTCTCGAGCTTGTGCTCGGCGTAGAGCCCGGCCTCAATCCGCTTGGCCAGGTCGACCTCCTGTTCGGCGGTGAGCAGGCTGGTCCGGCCGATGGACTTGAGATAGGTGTGCACCGAGTCGCCCATGACGGACGTCTGGTCATCCAGGTCGGCCTCGACGGCCGAATCCAGCCCGGCCTGGTCCAGCAGCGCCTGATCCAGCGCCGCCTGATCCAGCGGAGGTCCGGCGGCCAGCGCGGAGGCTTCGGCCGCGATGGCGGCCTCGGGCGAATCGAGGCCGTCGAGCTCGATCACGTCGGCGATCGCGCCGGCCAGGCGGTCCTGGCCGGTCCCCGGCCGGGTCGCCGCGCCGGCCCGGGCCTTGCGCGGGGCAGCCTGGCCGCTCCTGGCCCTGCCCGCCTCCGCTTCCCCCCTCACCGGGGCGGTCGCAGAGATCTTGGCAGCCTGCACGGGGGCCTCCGGCTGGTCATTGCCGAGCTGCACCCCGGCCTCGGTGAGTTCGCGGACGATCGATCGGGCCTCGGAGGGGGAGATCCGCGCCCGCCCGAACGCGGCCCGCAGCTCGGGAAGGGACAGATGGCCCTGACTGCGGCCGCGCTGGATCAGCTCGTCCACATGGGTCATGGTTGCCTCATCGTCGTGTCCCGGCGACGTGGCCGTCGCAGTCCTCGGCATGAGACACCTCCTCGTGCTGCTCGTATCGGGCATACGCTGCTCCTGCACCATGTTTGACGCAGTGGCGGCGCCTTGGGTTAGCGGGGACCTTGCCACACTTGGTATTGTGCAGCGCGGGCACTATCTAGTAACGCTCAACGCGGCCGTTTGTTCCCGTGTCGGTTTCGTGCGCCCGTCATCGGGCCGGACTTCCCTGCGGTGCTGCCTCGGCGGCGCGGGCGCGCAGCGTTGCCCGGTCGGGCTTGCCCGAGGGTAGCAGGGGGATTTCCGGCACCAGCAGCAGGGCCGCCGGAGCGGCCCAGCGCGGCAGCCGGTCCCGCACGTGCGCCCGGATATCCGCGAGCCGCGGCGGCGCCGAGGGGTCCGCCGGGACCACCACCGCGGTGACCAGCTCACCCCACTCCGCGTCCGGCCGCCCGACGACCGCGGCCTCCCGCACGCCGGCGCAGGTCGCAAGCGCCGTCTCGACCTCCGCGGCCACCACCTTCTCGCCGCCGGTGATGATCACGTCGTCCGCCCGGCCGCGGACCAGCAGCTCGCCGGACGGGCCGAGCGAGCCGAGGTCGGAGGTGACGAACCAGCGGCCGTCGCGGGCCGCGGCGGTCAGGTCCGGCCGCAGCCGGTACCCGGAGAACAGCACGGGCCCGGCGATCCTGATCCGGTCACCGGGGCCGATATCCACCGAGACTTCATCAAGCGGCATACCGTCATAAACGCAGCCGCCGCTGGTTTCGCTCATCCCGTAGGTGGTGATGACCCGCCCGCCGGCCGCCCGCGCGGCGTCCAGCAGCCCGGGCGGCACGGCGGCCCCGCCGAGCAGGATCGTCGCCACGGCGCTCAGGTCGGCGCCGGCGTCCACCAGCCGCCGCAGCTGGGTCGGCACCACCGTGACGTGGGCGCAGCCGCTGTCGGCCAGCGTGCCGGGCTCGAGCCGGCCGACGACCGCCGGCGTGGTGCCGGCCAGCAGCGACCGCACCAGCGCCTGGATCCCCGCGATGTGGAACGTCGGCATGCAGCACAGCCACCGCTCGCCCGGGCGGGCCCCGATCCGGCGCAGCGAGGCCCGGGCCGAGGCCAGCAGGGCGGCGGCGCCGAGCTCGGTCCCCTTGGGCTGGCCGGTGGATCCCGAGGTGGCGACGACCAGCGCCGTGTCCTCGCCGACGCCTGGAGCCGGCCGCGCGGTCGCGTAGCGTGCTGAGCCTGCCGCGGTTTCCACAACGGACGGGGCGAAGGCCTCGAGCTGCGCGGCCAGCCTGGGCGCGGGCAGGGCCGGATCCAGCGGCAGGAGCGCGGGCCCGGTGCCGTCGAGCGCCGCCGGGAGCGCGTCGAGGAGCCGGGCCGCGGCCTCGGCCGGAGGCAGCAGGACCGCGTGCAGAGGGCGAGATGGCACGGTCGTAAGGTTAATCCGGGCAGATCAGGCATCGAGCGGCCGCGGCGGCGAAGCCGACGCGCGCGCTCAGGAAAGCACTGGCGGGCAGCCAAAGGGAGGATGACAGGGTGGTCGACTGGCAGGCGTCGGGCCCTGCGGACGGGCAGAAGTACACCGACATCGTCTACGAGACGGCCGAGGGCATCGCCAAGATCACCATCAACCGTCCGGAGGTGCGCAACGCGTTCCGGCCCACCACCTTGTTCGAGCTGTCGAGCGCGTTCAACGCCGCCCGGGACGACCCGCAGGTCGGCGTGATCATCCTGACCGGCGCGGGCGACAAGGCGTTCTGCTCCGGCGGCGACCAGCGGGTCCGGGGCGACGACGGATACCTGGACTCTCACGGCGTGGGCAGGCTGAACGTGCTCGACCTCCAGGTGCAGATCCGCCGCACCCCCAAGCCGGTGATCGCGATGGTGGCCGGGTACGCGATCGGCGGCGGGCACGTCCTGCACGTCTGCTGCGACCTCACGATCGCGGCGGACAACGCGGTGTTCGGCCAGACCGGTCCCAAGGTCGGCTCGTTCGACGGCGGGTACGGCTCCTGGCTGCTGGCGTCCACCGTGGGGCTCAAGAAGGCACGCGAGATCTGGTATCTCTGCCGCCAGTACAGCGCGCAGCAGGCGCTGGAGATGGGGCTGGTCAACGCCGTCGTCCCGCTGGACCGGCTCGAGGAGGAGACGGTCGCCTGGTCCCGCGAGCTGCTGGCCAAGTCCCCGCTGGCCCTGCGGATGCTCAAGGGCGCCCTGAACACGGTGACCGACGGGGCGGCTGGCATGCAGCAGTTCGCCGGTGACGCGACGCTGCTCTACTACATGAGCGAGGAGGCGCAGGAGGGCCGCGACGCGTACGTGGCCAAGCGCGCCCCCGACTTCGGGAAGTTCCCGCGCCGCCCGTGACCAGCGCGGCCGCACCCACCTCGCGCGAGCGGCTGTCAGCCCTGCTCCCGGCCGTGCGCGCGTACGCGATCCCGATGCGGACCCGGTTCCGCGGCATCACCGTGCGGGAGGGCGCCCTGATCGAGGGGCCGGCGGGCTGGGGTGAGTTCTCCCCGTTCGCCGAGTACGGTCCGCGCGAGTGCGCCCGCTGGCTGGCCTGCGCGCTGGAGGCCGCGTGCTCCGGCTGGCCGGAGCCGGTCCGGGACCGCGTCGGGGTCAACGTGACCGTGCCCGCCGTGGGCCCGCGGCGGGCCCGCGAGATCGTCGCCGGATCCGGCTGCCGGACGGCCAAGGTCAAGGTGGCCGAGGCGGGCCAGTCCGACGCGGACGACATCGCCCGGGTCGAGGCGGTACGCGACGCGATCGGCCCGGCCGGCCGGGTCCGGGTGGACGCCAACGGCGCCTGGGACGTGGGGCATGCGGCGCGGATGCTGGCGGCGCTGGCCCCGTTCGGCCTGGAGTACGCCGAGCAGCCCTGCGCGAGCCTCGCCGAGCTGGCCGAGTTGCGCCGTCGGGTCGGCGTGCCGCTGGCTGCCGATGAGTCGGTCCGGCGCGCGGAGGACCCGCTGGCGGTCCGCGCGGCCGGGGCCGCGGACATCGTGGTGCTCAAGGCCCAGCCGCTGGGCGGGGTGCGCGCCGCGCTGCGCGTGGCCGCGGCGTGCGGCCTACCCGTGGTGGTGTCCAGCGCGGTGGAGTCCTCGGTCGGGCTCGCGGCCGGGGTGGCGCTGGCCGCGGCGCTGCCCGAGCTGCCCTACGATTGCGGGCTGGCCACGATGAGCCTGCTCACCGGGGACGTCACCGGCGAGCCCCTTGCTTCGGCGGACGGCACGCTGCCGGTCCGGGCGAGCGTGGTTCCCGATCCCGAGCGGCTTTCGGCCTGGGAAACAGACCCCGCGCCCTGGATCGCGCGGATGCTGGCCGCCGCCGATTTCCTCGGCGCTGAGGCACCCGGCGCCGAGTCTCTCAGTCCGGGGCCATGAACCCGTCCACGGCGTTCGCGACGGTCTTCACCGACGAGCTGGTCCGGTGCGGCCTGCGCGAGGCGGTGCTCGCCCCCGGCTCACGCAGCGCGCCGCTGGCCCTGGCGCTGCACGATCGCTCCAGGGCCGGCAGCCCGGCCGGGCAGGCGCTGCGGCTGCATGTGCGGATCGACGAGCGCTCGGCGGCGTTCCTGGCGCTCGGCCTGGCCAAGGCGAGCCGCCGCCCGGTCGCGCTGGTCTGCACTTCCGGCACCGCCGCCGCGCACTTCCATCCCGCGGTGATCGAGGCCGACGAGTCCGGGGTGCCGCTGCTCGTGCTGACCGCGGACCGTCCCCCCGAGCTCCGCGGCACCGGGGCCAACCAGACGATCGACCAGCTCAAGCTCTACGGGTCGGCGGCGCGCTGGTTCTGCGAGGCCGGGGTGCCCGAGGCACGGCCCGGCATGGCCGGCTACTGGCGCTCGCTGGCCTGCCGCGCCTGGGCGGTGGCGTCGGGCGGCGCGGGCGGCTTCCCCGGACCGGTGCACGTCAACGTGCCGCTCCGGGATCCGCTGGTGCCCGGCGCTGCTGCGGACGAGGCCAGCGCCGCGGCCTGGCCGGAGCCGCTCGACGGCCGGGGTGACGGCGCGCCCTGGACGAGCTTTCCCGGGCCGCGCAGCCTGGCCCGGCCCTTGGGCGTCGAGCCCGCCCGGGTGGAGTGGACCGAGCGCGGGGTGGTGGTCTGCGGGGACGGGGACTACGACGCCGGGCCGCTGCTCGAGCTCGCCGAGGCGGCGGGCTGGCCGGTGCTGGCCGAGCCGTCGTCCAGCGCCCGGCGCGGCCCGAACGCGCTGACGGCCTACGGTTACCTGCTCGACGCGCCCGGGTTCGTGGCGCGGCACCGTCCCGGCGTCATCGTCTCGGCCGGCCGGCCCGGCCTGTCCCGCGGGCAGCTGGCGTTCCTGCGCGGAACCCCCGGGCGTGTCCCGCCCCGGCACGTGGTGCTGACACAGGGGCCCGGCCGGTGGGCCGACCCGGCGCGGACCGCCACCAGTGTGGTCGCTGACGTGCGGCTGGCCGGGCCTGCTCCGGAACCCGGCTCCGCGTCGGCCTGGCTCGCGTCCTGGCGACAGGCCGACGCGGCCGCGCGGCAGGCGGCCGATGCGGTGCTCGACGCGGCGGAGACGCTCACCGAGCCCCGGCTGGCCCGCGACCTGGCCGCGGCACTGCCCGACGGCGCGCTGCTGTGGGCCGCGTCCAGCCAGCCCGTGCGCGACCTGGACCTGCACATGGCTCCGCGGGCCGGGGTCCGGGTGCTGGCCAGCCGCGGTGCCAGCGGCATCGACGGGCTGGTCTCCTCGGCGATCGGGGCGGCCCTGGCGCACCAGGCGGCCGGCGGCGGTCTGGCCGTCGCCCTCCTCGGCGACCTGGCGTTCCTGCACGACGCGCCCGGGCTGCTGCTCGGCGCGGACGAGCCCCGGCCCGACCTGTGCCTGGTGGTGGTCAACAACGACGGCGGCGGGATCTTCTCCGACCTGGAGCAGGCGGCGTTCCCCGGCCCGTTCGAGCGCGTGTTCGGTACCCCGCACGGAGCTCGGATCGACGGCCTCGCCGGCGCGGCAGGGCTCGCGTACGCGCGGCTGGAGCGCGCGGAGGACCTGCCGCAGGTCCTGCTGGACGGTCGCGGGCTGCGCGTGGTCGAGGTGCGAACGGAGCGCGCGGCCGGGGCCGGCCTGCGAGCGGCGCTGCGCTCGGCCGCCCGGGCCGCCGCGACGAGCCCCGCGGGGCGCCCTGGCTAGTCGCTCTTCGGACGGCTTGCGATCTAGCCTTCGAGGGCGTCCTGCATCGGACGGAACTTGACCTGGGTTTCGGCGAGCTCAGCCACCGGGTCGGAGTCGGCCACGATGCCGCAGCCCGCGAACAGCCGGGCCCGGGGGCCGTCGAGCTCGGCGCACCGTAGCGCGATGCCCCACTCGCCGTTCCCGCGCGCGTCGACCCAGCCGACCGGGCCCGCGTACCGGCCCCGGTCCATGCCCTCCAGCTCGCGGATCAGCTCCATGGCGGCGCCGGTCGGGGTGCCGCACACGGCGGCGGTCGGATGCAGGGCCGCGGCGAGCGCCAGGGCCGAGGCGTGCTCGCCGAACGGGCCGTCGGCTGGCGCCGGGTGCCGCGGGCGTGCCAGCCGGCCGGTCACGCCGGTCGCGAGGTGCTGCAGGTTGGCCAGGTGCAGCAGCCAGGGCTGGTCGTCGACGTCGAGTCGGTCGCAGAGCGGCGCCAGCGCGGTGCGCACGTCGGCGACCGCGTACTGGTGCTCCTCGACGTCCTTGGCCGATGCGAGCAGGGCAGCGCCCAGCGCCTGATCCTCGGCCGGGCTGGCGCCGCGCGGCGTCGTTCCCGCCAGCACGAGCGAGCGGACCTCGGCGCCCACGCGGCGGATATACAGCTCGGGTGTGGCGCCGGTCAGGCCCGCGCAGGAGAACGTCCAGCAGTCCGGGTAACGCGCGGCCAGCCGGGCGAGCAGCACCCGTACGTCGATGTGGTCCGACGCGACCGCGTAGAGGTCCCGGGCCAGCACGGCCTTGCTGAGGTGGCCCGCCTGAATCCGGGCCACCGCGGCCGAGACGGCGCGCTGCCATTGCGGCGCGGTCAGGCTCCCGTCATGCCAGCGGACCTCGGCGGGCGCCGCGGCCGAGATCGAGGGGGCCAGCGCCGCACGCTGGTCGCCGATGGTCGTCAGCCAGCTCCGGCCGGCCTTACGGCCGAGCAGCACGGCCGGCACCACGAGCACGGAGCCGTCCGAGGCCGGGTCGAAGGTGAAGCTGCCGAACGCGACCGGCCCGCAGCCCGGGACGCCGACCTCGTCGGTGATCTCAGCGCTGTCGAACAGCTCGCGCAGCCACTTCTCGCCGGCCGTGAACCTGTCCACGCCCGCCGGAATCGTGACCCGGGCCGCCTCGCCCCATCCGGCCAGCCCGGCGCCGCGCCGGATCCAGGCCACGGACCCGGGATGGGGCAGGCGGGCCACCAGATCACCCGGGTCATCGATGGCGACCGTCCGGGCGACCAGGTGGTCGGGCATCTGCTGGGCTGGATCGTCTCGCTGGGCTCCCACGGCAGACAACTCTACGTGTGGCCGCGTACGACTCCGTCAGGCAGCCGCGCCCAGCGGGTCTGCCTGAGGGGCCGGCCCGCCCGGGCGCCGAGGCCCACCCGGCGCGCAGACCGGGCCAAAGAGCCGGCCTGGTCCCGGCCGCAACCCAGAGCGCGGAGCACGCTTGGTGACGTACGCTCCTGCGGTGGTGACTAACGCTCCGCCGCCGGGCAGCCGGACCATCGAGCAGGTTCTGGCCGACGCCCGGGCCCGGCTGAACCGGCTGACCCCGCAGCAGGCGCAGCGCGCCGTCAGCGCCGGCGCGGTGCTGGTCGACATCCGCCCGGCCGCCCAGCGGGCGGTCGAGGGCGAGATCCCCGGCGCCCTGATCATCGAGCGCAACGTCCTGGAATGGCGGTTCGACCCGGCGTCGGCCGCGAGGCTGCCGGAGGCCAGCTACGACGCGCGGGTCATCGTGTTCTGCTCGGAGAGCTACACGTCGAGCCTCGCCGCGGCCGCCCTGCAGGACCTTGGCGTCCGCAATGCGACCGACCTGGCTGGCGGCTTCATGGCCTGGCAGGCGGCCGGTCTGCCCGTCGTGCCCGGAGCTTCTGCCGGAGATTCTGCCGGTAACGTGCCGGTCGAAATACATTGACCCATCCGACCGCTACGGCCACTCTGATACCAGAGCCAGTGCGGCCGACGGCGGGAGCGATCGCAGCCGCCAGCTAGCGGGGGCCGGCCACCACGGAGCGCCGATAACCCGCGGCGCTGGCTCGCGCCGGCCGCGCCGCTGCCCCCTCTCCTCCCCCC
>DASYXX010000382.1:0-2225 GCA_035934395.1 Streptosporangiaceae bacterium | reverse complement strand
CGCTTCTGGGGCCAGGGCGCAAGGCTCGTGTCCCATCCGATCGCCGGTCAGCCCGCCGTGCTTGCCTTCATCCGCCGGAAACTCGCCGGCGTGCTGGTGTTCACCATGCGCGGCGAGATTATCCAGGCGGTCCACGTCATCGGGGACCCCCGAAAGCTGGACTTCCTCAGCTCACAGCTCACCGCTCTGGCCTAGAAGGGCCGCGCAGGGGCAGGCTCGCCGGCCTGGCCGGCGTCACTATCGGCAGGTCCGTCTCGTCCTTACCGGTGCCGCCGCCACCCAGGCGGCCAAGAGAAGGAGCAGCCAGATGAACTCACAGCCTGAACGGGTGCCCACGGGCACCGGCGGCACGCTCGAGCCGGTCGGGCCGTCACTGATTGTCAAGATCGTGATGCGGCCAATGACCAAGATGCTCAACCCGCTGATCGTCAAACTCGCCGGCCGACGGCACTTCCACATGGCCGCGCAGATCCGGCACGTCGGCAGGCGTTCGGGGCGAACCTACACCACGCCGGTCAGTGCCAGGCGCAGCGGTGACATGGTCGTGATCGCGCTCACGTTCGGCAATCAGTCCGACTGGTCGCGGAATGTGCGATCGGCCGGAGGCGGCACAATCCGGATCGACGGTGAGGACTACCACGTCACCCAGCCCCAGGTCATGAGCCGCCAGGAAGCCAAGCCGCTCGTGCAGGCCGCATTCAGCCCCACGAACCGGGCCGGCTTCCGCATGCTCGGCATCAAGCAGGTAATGATCCTGCGGGTGGTGTCAGCCGAGCACCTGCCAGGCCCGGCAGCCACCGCGAACGCCGGATAGATCAATCGCCCCAGCCCACCTCACGGGCGAGCAGGGGAGGGCGTGCGGACCTCTGGCGTCAGGAGGCGCCCTGCCTGCTCGGCGAGCAGGGCCATCTCGTAGGCGACCAGGCCCAGGTCGCAGTCAGCGGCGGCGAGCACCGCGAGGGACGAGCCGTCGCTGACCGACATCACCAGCAGCATGCCACGGTCCATCGTCACCAGCGTCTGGGCGACAGGCCCTCCCTCGAACAGCCGGGCCGCGCTCTGGACCAGGCTGGTGATGCTCGACGTCACCGCGGCCAGGTGATCCACCCGGCCGGCCGCCAGGCCGTCCGAGAACGCCAGCGGAAGGCCGTCGGAGGAGACGACGGCCGCGTTCGCCACCGACGGAACACGCTCAGTGAAAGCCGTGATCAGCCAGTTCAGGTCCTCCATCCCATCCACCACTACTCCTCACGTCCTGGTCGACGGCCACGGCGTCGGCCCGGCCGCGCTCGCCCGCAAGATCTCCAGGATCGCCAGCGGGCCCGCCCGCGGATCAACCGCCGGGCCCGGCAGCGGCCCGGCCGCCACCAGACCGATCCGGGCCAGCAGGAACCCGGGCCGGCCACCCAAGCAGCGGCGCAGGCCCGGCACGGCGGTGCCGACCACGGCCGCTACCAATTCCAGCGACCTGACGACGTAGCCGTCCACAGAGGCGGCGCGCCACGGCACCCAGCCCGGCCGCGCGCAGCGCCGCGTCCTTGACCCGCTCGAGCAATCGGGCCAGGTAGCCGTTCGCCAGCCTCGCCCACCGCGCCATCGGTATCCGCACCCGCCATCGGTCGCCCGCCTTCCTCACGCAAAGCGCCGCGACGGCCATGGCCGTTACATCCCCAACCGCGGCGGGGTGGGTCATCGGGGCTCGCCTGCCGCCGCCTGGGCTGATTAGGGGGTTAACCGTGAGCTGGCTGCATGAGCGTTACGCGGCCTGGCTGAAGGTACGCCGGTAGGCCAGCCGCGTGGTCTGGTACCTGCGGGCGAAGTGCCTGCGCAGCATCACGGGTGTCAGCCCGCACTCCGCGGCAACTCGCTCGACGCTGATGCTGGTGTGCTCGAGCAGCTCCTGGGCCCGCATCAGGCGCTGGCTGATCAGCCACTGATGCGGGGTGGTCCCGGTGCGGGAGGTGAACTGGCGGGCGAAGTTCCTCGGCGACATCAGCGCCAGGGCGGCGAGATCATCCACGGTGATCGCCTCGTGCAGGTGCTCCAGGGTCCACTGGTGCACGGCGGCCAGGTTCGCCGGGTCGTCAGGCTCCTCGACGAGCACCGGGACGTACTGAGCCTGACCGCCGTCCCGGTGCGGCGGCACGACCATGCGGCGCGCGATCGCATTCGCCACAGCAGCGCCGTGCTCGAGCCGGAGCAGGTGCAGGCAGGCATCGATCCCG
>DASYXX010000372.1:0-17164 GCA_035934395.1 Streptosporangiaceae bacterium | reverse complement strand
GCCCGGCTGCCGCTGGCGCTGGCGATCACCGCGGCCCGCGCCGCCGCGCCCGGCGATGCTGCCGGCCGCGGTGCCCGGCTTCACGGGCCGCGCCCGCGAGCTGGAAGCGCTGTCGGCAATGCTCGCCGACCGCGGCGGCCGCCCCGGCCCGGACGGCACTCCCGTCGTGATCTCCGCGATCGCCGGCACCGCCGGGGTGGGCAAGACCACTCTGGCCGTGCACTGGGCCCGCCAGGCCGCCGCCCGGTTCCCCGATGGCCAGCTGTACGTCAACCTGCGCGGGTTCGGCCCCTCGGCCGACCCGCTCGCCCCGGCCGAGGCCCTGCGCGAACTCCTCGACGCCCTGCGCGTCCCGGCCGCCCAGATCCCGGGCGACCTGGAGGGCCGCCAGGCCCTGTACCGCAGCCTGCTGGCCGGGCAGCGCGTCCTCATCCTGCTCGACAACGCCCGTGACCCGGCGCAGGTCCGCCCGCTGCTGCCGACCGCCTCGGGCGCCCTCGTCCTGATCACCAGCCGCAGCGAGCTCACCGGCCTGGTCGCCGCCGACGGCGCCCGCCCGCTCAGCCTGGACGTCCTTACCGACACCGAGGCCCACCAGCTGATCGCCGGGCGGATCGGCGCCGCCCGGGTGGCCGCGGAGCCGGCCGCGGCCGACGAGCTGATCGGCCTGTGCGCCCGGCTGCCGCTGGCGCTGGCGATCACCGCGGCCCGCGCCGCCGCCCAGCCTGCCTTCCCCCTCGCCGCCCTGGCCGCCGAGCTTCGCGACGCCCGGGGCCGCCTCGACGCCCTGAGCACCGGCGAGGACGCCACCGACGTCCGCGCCGTGCTGTCCTGGTCCTATCAAAACCTGCCGGCTCCCGCCGCGCGCCTGTTCCGGCTCCTCGCCGTCCACCCCGGGCCCGACATCACCGCCCCGGCCGCAGCCAGCCTGGCCGCGCTGCCGGTGCCCGAGGCCCGCGCCCTGCTGCGCGAGCTCACGCGCTGCCACCTGCTCGCCGAGTCCGCCCCGCTCCGTTACGCGTGCCACGACCTGCTTCGCGCCTACGCCCTCGAGCTGGTCAACGCCGAGGACAGCGAGTCCGAGCGTCACGCCGCCCTGGGTCGTGTCCTCGACCATTTCCTGCACACCGCGCACGCCGCGGCCATGCTGCTCAACGCCCATCGCGGCCCGATCAGCCCGCCCCGGGCCCGGCCCGGGACGCTGCCGGAAAGCCTCGACGGACACGGGCAGGCGCTCGCCTGGCTCACCGCCGAGCACCACGTGCTGATGGCCGCCATCGGCCGGGCGGCCAAGGCCGGCTTCGACGTCCACGCCTGGCAGCTGCCCTGGGCCATGGTCGACTACTTCAACTGGCAGGGCCACTGGCACGACCTGGCCGTGGCCCAGCACATCGCGCTGGCCGCCGCCCAGCGGCTCGGCGACACCGCCGCGCAGGCCGACGTGCACCGCGTCATCGGCCAGGCCCGCTTCGGCCTGCGTTCCTGGGATGAGGCCCGCGCGCACCTGTCCCGGGCCCTCACCCTCTACCGGGATCTCGGCGATCTTCAGGGCCAGGCCCGCACCCACATAGCCCTCGGGCACGTCCTCGACCGCATGGGTCTGTGCCGTGAGGCGCTGGGCCACGCCCGCCAGGCGCTGACCCTGTTCGAGGAGGCCGGCGTACGGGCCGGGCAGGCGCGGGCGCTCAACAACCTGGGCTGGTATCACGCCAGGCTCGGCGACTTCCGTGAGGCCCTCGTCCGCAGCAGGCAGGCCCTCGGCCTGCAGCGCGAGGTCGGCGACCGCTGTGGTGAAGCCCGTACGTGGGACAGCCTCGGCTACGCCCATCACCATCTCGGGCACTATGCCAAGGCCGCGCGCTGCTACCAGCAGGCCATCGGGCTGTTCGTCGACCTGGGCGACCGCCACGGCCAGGCCGAGACCCTCACCCACCTCGGCGACATGCGCCGCGCGGCAGCCAGCCCGCAGGCGGCCATCGAGACCTGGCGGCAGGCCCTGGACATCCTCGAGGCCCTGCACCATCCCGACGCCGACCAGGTGCGCGACAAGCTGGGCCGCGCCGACGAGCTCATCTCCTCCGCGTCCGGGCGCTGACCCACCTGCTGACCGGGGCACGGTCCGGATCCGGCCAGAATGGGCGTATGGTCATCACGCGGCACGGCGGTCGGTGGACCCTGGAGGATCGTTTCGCCAGCGCCTGGCAGTACCTGCCGGTGGAGGTCCCTGATGGTGCGTGCGGGCTGCGGGCCGAGCTCGAGTACGACCGGTCCGAGGCCATCCTGGACCTGGGCTGCATCGGGCCCGGCGGGTTCCGCGGCTGGTCGGGCGGCGCGCGCCGGTCGTTCGCGATCACTACGGACGCGGCAACTCCCGGCTACCTGCCGGGCGACCTCGAGCCGGGAACCTGGCAGGTGATGATCGGCCTGCACCAGGTGCCGGCCGGCGGGGCCGAGTACCACCTGACGGCGGAGGTCAGCACCAGGCCGGGCGAGCTGACGCCCCCGCCGCCTCCCGACCCCATGCCCCCGCTGGCTGACCGGCCCGCGCGCCGCGAGCTGCCGGCCAGCCCTGGCCGGCGCTGGCTGGCGGGCGACCTGCATACCCACACGGTGCACTCGGACGGGGCCATGACCGTGCCCGAGCTGGCCCGGTTCGCGGTCGGGCAGGGCCTCGACTTCCTCGCGATCACCGACCACAACACGGTCAGCCACCACTGCGAGCTCCCCGCCGTGGCCGCGGAGCACGGCATCATCCTGGTGCCCGGCCAGGAGGTGACGGTGCAAGGGGGCCACGCGGGCGCGCTCGGCGACATCGGCTGGATCGACTTCCGTGAGCCCGCCGACTCCTGGCTCGCGGCCACCGACCGGGCGGGCGGGCTGCTGTCGATCAACCACCCGATCGGGGGGCACGTGAGCTGGACCATGCCGATGAGCCGGCGTCCGCCGCTGGCCGAGGTGTGGCACTGGAGCTGGCTCGACCCGCGCTGGACGACGCCGCTGGCCTGGTGGCTGGCCTGGGACCCGGGCGCCATCCCGGTCGGCGGCAGCGACTGGCACCGGCCGGGCGCCGACGCCCCGCCGGGATCGCCGACTACCTGGGTCGAATGCGCGGGCGACGAGCCCGGGGCGGTCCTGGACGGCCTGCGCGCCGGGCGGACGGCGATCTCGGCCAGCAGCGACGGGCCGACCCTGCTCCGCGTGGACGGCGAGCTGGTCGCCGCCGGGGCGGACGGCACAATCCTGGTCGGCCCGGACGGGCCGCTGGCGAGGGTATCCGGCCCGCTGGCCCGGTTCGCTGACGGCGCGGGATACCACCGGCTGACCGACGCCTCCGGCGCCACGCTGGCGCTGACGGCGTAGCAGATCTCGGTCACTTCGGGCGCGTGGTGATCCGGAACACCGGGTAGCCGGGGGCGATCTCCAGCAGCTTCTCCTCGGGCGCGTCTGGGCCGACCCCCTCGAAGAACATCCCGACCTCGAACTTCCAGCGCCGCAGGTACGCGCGCAGCAGCTCTGGCTTCTGCTCGTCGGCCAGCTCGGTGGCGGTGAACGCCTCCACGCGCCGGCCGACCCGCAGCTCCCCGCCGCCCGCCGCGCGCACGTTGCGCACCCACTGCGTGTGGCCGCGCGGCGCGACCAGGTACCGCTGGCCCTCGAACGTGAGCGGGTTCACCGGGGTGCTGCGCCACTCGCCGCTCTTGCGTCCGCGCACGTACAGTACGCGGCTGCCCCAGATGCTGATCCCGAACCGCGTCAGCGCAGCCACCGACTCATTGAACAGGCGGCCCATCAGCCGGCCGATCGGCGTGGTCGGGATCACGTACCGGCGGTCGGCGCTGCCTGCGGGTTCTGGACGGACCGACATCGTAAGCTCCTCTGGCTAGTTGTGAGCACTGCTCTCTATACAGAGCAGTGTCCCGTTCTCTTAGCTCGCTTGTCAAGAGCAATGCTCTTGTCGTTGATCGCCGCTCTCAAAACTGGCACACTTGCGGGATGACCGCGACTCACAGCGCCAGCCAGACAGCCAGGGAGCGGGCCAGGGCCGAGCTCACCCGCGAGATCAAGCAGGAGGCGCGGCGGCAGCTCGCCGCGCACGGCGCCCAGGGTCTGTCCCTGCGCGCGGTGGCGCGCGAGCTCGGCATGGTCTCCTCGGCCATCTACCGTTATTTCCCCAGCCGGGACGAACTGCTGACCGCGCTGATCATCGAGGCCTACGACGCGCTCGGGGCGGCCGCCGAGGCGGCCAGCGCGGGGCCGCCGCCAGCGGACGTGCGCGGCCGCTGGCGGGCGGCCTGCCACGTGGTGCGGGACTGGGCGCTCGCGCACCCGCACGAGTACGCGCTGATCTACGGCTCGCCGGTGCCCGGTTACCAGGCCCCCCGGGACACCGTCGCGCCGGCCACCCGCGCGGTGCGCGTGCTCGGCGACCTGCTCGCCGGCGCCGGACCTCAGATGCGTAACGTTGCCGGGCCCGCCCTGCCGCCGGAGCTGGCCGGGCAGTCCGCTCTGGTCGCCGACGCTATCGCCCCGGGCGTGCCGCCCGCCATGATCGCCCGCGCGCTGACCGCCTGGACCCAGCTGTTCGGCATGATCAGCTTCGAGCTCTTCGGCCAGTTCGTCGGCAGCCTCGAGCCGGCCGACAGTTTCTTCGGCTATGCGGTCGAGCGGATGGCCGACTTCGTCGGGATACCGGAGGGCGATGCCAGGTGATCAGGCCGGGCTCGCGCCCGACGGGTCGTCCCGGGCCAGAATGCCGCGGATCCGGGCCGCCTCGGCCGGAAGGAGGTGCGGGTCGAGCAGCCGGAAACGGGCGGCCTCGGCCCGGCAGGCGGCGTTCACGGTCACGCCGGACCTTCGCAGCACAGTGTCGGCGAACAGCCGCTGGCCGGCCCGGCCGACCGCGCGCTGCCAGGCAGAGCCAGGTACCTCGGACATAGCGACGACCACCCAGCAGACGGCCAGGTCGGCCTCGGCCGGGCCGCGCGCGGCTCCCTCCCAGTCGATCAGCACCGGTCCCCGGGCCGACATCAGCACGTTCGCCGGGTGCAGGTCCATGTGCAGCAGCGATCCACCCTCACCGAGAGGCGTGCGCAGCCAGTCCAGGCCGGGCACCGCGTGGACCTGCTCGTGCAGCCGCGCCAGGACGGCGGCGTGGCGCAGCAGCCGCCACGGGCCGCGCGCCAGGTCGGCCAGCATGGTCGGCCCGTCCACCTTCTCCATCACGATGTCGGGCCCGTCCGCGTCGAACACCTCGGGAACGGGCACGCCGTGGGCAGCGGCCCAGGACATGATCTCGGCCTCGCCCCGCGCCGAGCGGGCGTGATCGTGGTAGCGGCGCAGGACCCGGCCGTGGCCGAGGTCGTAGACGTCGGCCGAGCGGCCGACGCCGACCCGGGGCCCCGGCTCGCCCAGGCCGGCCATCACGCCACCCCGCCGGCACGGCGCGGGGGGACCGCCTGGAACATGGCGGCCGCCACGGCGGAGCTGCCGCGGCGGGGATCGATGCTGATGCGCCCCGGCGGCAGGCTGGCCTGCGCGTCCTGGGCCCAGGCCGCGGTCGTCTCGGCCATGCGCAGCAGAAACGATACGGTCAGCCTGGCGTAGGCGGCATCGGGGTGGTCCAGGACCGCCAGCAGCGCCTCCAGCTCCTGCGCCTGGGCCAGCGCCTGGGCTCTGACCTCCCGCAGCTGTGCGGCACTGCGCCCGGGCGGCGTGCGGTGGCCGAGGAAGATCTTGAGCAGGAACGGCAGCCGGAACCTGGGCGCGGCCACGTCGTCCGATTCCAGCCAGGCGTCGAGGGCCTCCTCGCCCTGCTCGCTCAGGCGGAACACGCGCTTGTCCGGCCGCCGTTCCTGGGCGATCTCGGTGCCCTGCACCAGTCCCAGCGGCTCCAGGCGGGCAAGCTCGGCGTAGACCTGGCTCTTCGAGACCGGCCAGAACCGGCCCACCGCGGCATCGGCCGCCTGCGCCAGGTCGTAGCCGGACATCGGGACGATGGACAGCAGACCGAGGATGGCTTGTGAGGTGGGGGTCATGGCAGCATCTTAGTCCAGACAGGACTATTCCGTCTAGGACCATATGATTAAGGGGGCGAAGTGCGGTGACCAGCGAGGAAGGGCTCGTGTCGATGCCGCTGATCACGTTCGGGCACGGGACGGCCAGCGCCGATCGCATCGCCGAACTGCTGCTGTCGGCGGGGGTATCGGCGGTGGTCGACGTCCGCATCGCGCCCGGCAGCCGCAGGAACCCGCAGGTGGCGCGGGCGGCCCTCGAGCGCTGGCTGCCCGGCCACGGCATCTCCTACCGGTGGGAGAAACCGCTGGGCGGCTTCCGGCGGCCGGCGCCGGACTCCCCCGACGTGGCGTGGCGGGAGGAGGCCTTCCGGGGTTATGCCGGGCACATGCGGCGACCGGAGTTCCTGGCCGCCATCGATGACGTGCTCGCGCAGGCCGCCACCCAGCGGCTGGCGGTGATGTGCAGCGAGAGCCTCTGGTGGCGCTGCCACCGGCGGCTCATCGCCGACTTCGCCGAGATCGCCCGCGGGGTCCCGGTCCGGCATCTCATGCACGACGGGCGGCTGGCCGCCCACCGCCCCTCGCCCGGGGTCCGGCTCCGCGCGGACGGGCTGCTGGTCTACGACGGGGGCCAGGAGCAGCTGGTATAGATCAGCGCCGCAGCAGCGCGGCCCGCGCCCGCAGCAGGGCCCGCCTCGACGCGACGTTGCCGACCTCCTCGGGCCGGCGCGGGCATTCCCCCGCCGCGATGGCCCGGTCCAGCCGGCCGCGCGCATCGGCCTCTGTGATCATCTCAAAGATCATCATCGGCTCCTGCGCCCGCGCCATCTCCCTGGTCCGCTCGAGGACGTCGCCCAGCTCGCCGACCCAGACGTTCTTGATGCCGCCGCCCTCGGTGAGGTCGAGCAGGACCGACAGCACGTGCCCACGCTCTCCGTACCAGAACGCAGCGGTCACCGCCTCCTGCTCGCCGCGCGAGTCGCCGTAACGCCAGCACTCCCCCGGGGTCGGCGCGCCGATCGACGCGGCCCAGGCCGGCTCGCTGATCCCCTGCCCGGCCAGCCGGCCGGCCGCGGCGGAGGCCGCGGCACCGATGGGCGCCGAGCCGACCGCGCCGAGCACGCGGAGCGTCGCGAGCGCCTCCGGGGTGCCCGACCGCTCGGCGGCCGACACCAGCGCGTCCGCCCGGCCGTCTGACCCGAGCGCGGCCAGGATGTCCGAGCCCCACAGCTCGGCGTCGAGCGGGCCGTCGATCTCGGCCAGCACCATGCGCGCCTCGGTCAGCACCGCGGCCACCGTATCCGCAGGCGAGGACCTGGCGAACACAGCCTCCAGCTCGGGATCGCCGAACAGCGACCTGTACGGCTCATCGGGGGACTTAGGGCTCATCAGAGTCGCGGCGAGAAGTCCCCGGCGATCAGACCCGGGATGAGATGCCGCTTCACCCCCTCAGAAATGTCAGATCTCGCTAGTACATTCGGTTCATGTCCCGCTACCGGCTTAATCCGACGCCAGCACAGGAGGTCATCCTGCGCCGACACTGCACCCACGCCCGGTATGTGTGGAACCTCGCGGTCGAGCAGCAGTCGTGGTGGCGGCCCGGCCGCAGCCATGCGCCCGGATACTGCGCGCAGGCCGCTCAGCTGACGCAGGCCCGCGCCGCATTTGACTGGTTGGCCGCAGGCAGCCATATGGTGCAGCAACAGGCGCTGCGCGACTTCGCCCAGGCCATGACCAGCTACTTCGCCGGTACCCATGGCAAGCCCACCTGGCGCAAAGAGGGCAGGCACGAAGGGTTCCGGATCGTCGCGGTTATGCCCGGCCACGTCCGCCGCCTGTCCCGCAAGATCGGCGAGGTCCGGATCCCCAAAGCGGGCTGGGTGCGGTTTCGCTGGTCCCGAGCCGTCCCCGAAGCCAGGTCCTACCGAGTCACCCGCGATCGCGCCGAGCGATGGCACATCGCTTTCGCCGCCATCCCCCAGCCCATCCCCGCTCCCGGAACCGGCCAGGTCGTCGGCATCGACCGCGGCGTGACCGTCTCGGCGGCACTCTCCACCGGCGTCCTGCTGCACTGCCCTACCTTACGCCCCGCAGAGCGAGCACGGCTTCGGCTGTTGCAGCGCAAGTTTGCCCGTGCCCAGAAGGGCTCACACCGACGCCACCGCGTTAAAGCCGCGATCGCCCGGCTGCGGGCCCGCGAGGCCGACCGGCGCAAAAACTGGGCGGAGCAGGCCACCACCGATCTCGCGCGCCACTTCGACCTAATCCGGATCGAGGACCTGCGTATCTCCAGCATGACCCGTTCCGCCCGCGGCACGCTCGCCAACCCGGGCCGCAACGTTCGGCAGAAGGCCGGGCTCAACCGCGGCATCTTCGCCAGTGGCTGGGGCCTGCTGGCCCGCCGCCTGGAAGATAAGGCTCCCGGGCGAGTCGAGAAGATTGATCCCGCGTTCACTAGCCAGCGGTGCTCCAAGTGCGGGCACGTGGCAGCCGACAGCCGCGAGAGCCAAGCGCTGTTCCGCTGCACGACCTGCGGCTACACCGAGCATGCTGACGTGAACGCGGGCAGGAATATCGCCGCAGGGCATGCGGTGACTGCGCGGGGACGCTCGCCGGTGGGCGGGCGGGTGAACCGCGAACCTCAATCTCTGCGTCTTCCCGGCGTAGAGGCTGGAATCCCTGCCGCTCCCGGTGGGGAGGATGTCAACCTCTGACAGAATCTGTGGCCATGGAACCCAAACCGCGATGGGGCATTACGCTCCCCCTGCCGGGGACCGCCCTGGCCGACCAGCGCGAGATCGTCGCGGGGCTGCCCGGGCTCGGCTACACCGACGCCTGGTCGTCCGAGGTCAACGGCACCGACGCGTTCACGCCGCTGGTGCTGGCCGCGCAGTGGGCCAGCGAGCTGCGGCTGGGCACGGCCATCGCCCCGATCTACACCCGCGGGCCCGCGGTGCTGGCCATGAGCGGCGCGGCGCTGGCGGGGCTCGCGCCGGGCCGCTTCGTGCTGGGGGTCGGCACCTCCTCCCCGGCCGTGGTGGAGCGGTGGAACGCGGCCGAGCTCGACCGGCCCTACCAGCGGGCCCGCGACACGCTGAGCTTCCTGCGCCAGGCGCTGACCGGGGCGAAGGTCACCGAGGAGTACGAGACCTTCCGGGTGGACGGGTTTCGCCTCGAGCCCGCGCCCGCCACGCCGCCCGCGCTCGCGCTCGCCGCGCTGCGCCCGCAGATGATCAAGCTCGCCGCCGCGAAGGCCGACGCGGCGATCACGAACTGGCTCGCGCCGCACGACGTGCCGATGGTGCGCGCGGTCGCCGGGCCGGGCTGCGAGCTGGTCGCGAGGATCTTCGTCTGCCCCACGCCCGACGCCGGGCTGGCCCGCGCGATCGGCCGACGGATGATCGCGGCCTACATGACCGTGCCCGCCTACGCCGCGTTCCACGCCTGGCTGGGCCGGGGCGAGGCCATGGCGCCGATGCAGGAGGCGTGGGCGGCGGGCGACCGCAAGCGCGCCCTCGAGGTGATCGGCGATGAGGTCGTCGACGACCTCATCGTGCACGGCGCTCCGCAGGCCTGCCGGGAGCGGGTGGCCGAGTACCAGGCCAAGGGCCTGGACACGCCGGTGATCGCGGTCGTCACCCCGCCCGGCGGGAACGTGCCGGACCTGGTGCGCCAGCTCAGTCCCGCCGGATGACCCGCCATACGGCCCTGAACTGCTGCTAACGTTAGAACACGTTTCAGTTTCGTGGCGGCCGGGAGGCGTCATGGGCCGGCTCGACGGGAAGGTCGCGCTGATCACCGGCGGCGCCCGGGGGATGGGCAAGTCGCACGTGCGGCACTTCGTCGCGGAGGGCGCGCGGGTCGTTTTCGGCGACCTGCTCGACGACCGGGGCCAGGCGGTGGCCGAGGAGCTCGGCGAGCAGGCCTGCCGGTACGTGCACCACGACGTGACCGACGAGGCAGACTGGGCCGCGGCCGTGGCCCTGGCCACGGAGGCGTTCGGCCGGCTCGACGTACTGGTCAACAACGCGGGCGTGCTGAAGTTCGCCAGCATCGAACAGATGCCGCTCGCCGAGTTCCGGCAGATCCTCGACGTCAACACCGTCGGCTGCTGGCTGGGCATGAAGGCGGTGATCGAGCCGATGAAGGCCGCCGGCGGCGGCTCGATCGTCAACATCTCCTCGATCGAGGGGTTCACCGGAGCGGCCGGGCTCTCGGCCTACACGGCCAGCAAGTTCGCGATCCGCGGCATGACCAAGGTCGCCGCGCGGGAACTGGGGCAGTTCGGCATCCGGGTCAACTCGGTGCATCCGGGCGGCGTGCTGACCCGCATGACCCTCGGGCAGCCCGAGGCCTACGACGGCCAGGGGGCCGCGTTCCTCGCGGCGATGCCGCTGGCGCGGTTCGCCGAGCCGGTCGAGATCTCGCGCCTCGTGGCGTTCCTCGCCTCCGACGACTCGTCGTACTCGACCGGCAGCGAGTTCGTGGCCGACGGCGGTGTGCTGAGCGGCCCCGGCTACTAGGAACATAATGAATATCCGTAACGCAACGGGCGGGCGGAGCCTGGACGGCAGGACCGGGATCGTCACCGGCGCGGGAAACGGCCTCGGCCGGGCGGAGGCGATCGCGCTGGCCCGGGCCGGCGCGCGGCTGGTGCTCAACGACGTGGACGGCGCGGCCGCCAGCGCCGTGGCCGACGAGATCGCCGCGGCCGGCGGCCAGGCCGTGGTCTGCCCGGGTGACATCGGCGAGTGGGCGACCGGCGAGAGCCTGCTGGCCGCCGCGCTCGATACGTTCGGAACCTTGGATCTTCTGGTCAACAACGCCGGCGTGCTCCGCGACCGGATGATCTTCTCGATGTCCGAGCAGGAGTGGGACCTCGTCATGCGGGTGCACCTGCGCGGTCACTTCATCACCACCCGCCTGGCCACCGCCCACTGGCGCCAGGCCAGCAAGCAGGCCGACGGCCCGGTCTATGCCCGGATCGTGAACACCTCGTCGGAGGCGTGGCTGCTCGGCGCGGTCGCGCAGCCCAACTACGCGGCGGCGAAGGCCGGGATCACGGCGCTCACGGTCGCTATCGCGCGCAGCTGCGCCCGGTACGGCGTCCGCGCCAACGCGATCTGCCCGCGTGCCCGCACCGCGATGACCGTGGACCTGATGGGCGCCCCGCCCGAGGGCGAGGTGGACCCGCTGGCGCCCGAGCACGTGGCGCCGCTGGTGGTGTACCTGGCCGGCCCGGCGGGGGCCGGGATCAACGGCGAGGTGTTCGTGGTGCACGGCGGCGTCGTGGCGGTGCTGGAGCCGCCCCGGATCCGGGCCACGTTCCTGGCCGCCGACCACGGCTCGGCCGACGGCATGTGGACGCTCGAGTCCGTGCGCCGGGCCCTGGACCCGGTGTACCCCGGTCTGGACTCCGATCCGCCCGCGGCCGGGTTCGCCAGCGAGGACACAATGGCGCTGGCCGCGGAGACGATTGGTTTTCCCCCGCCCCCCGCCCTCCCCCGCCCTCCAGCCTTCCCGCCGCCGGGCGGCTAAGCGTGATCAGGGATGCTGGCTGCTCACCGAGACCACCTCGCCGGTCAGGTACGAGGCGTAATCGCTGGCCAGGAACACGATGACGTTGGCCACCTCCCACGGCTGCGCCGCGCGGCCGAACGCCTCCCGCGCGGCGAGGTCGGCGAGCAGGTCCTCGCTGGTCACCTTGGCCAGGAACGGGTGGGTGGCCAGGCTCGGCGCGACCGCGTTGACCCGTATGCCGTGCGGGGCCACGTCCATGGCCGCGCACCGGGTCAGCGCCATCACGCCGGCCTTGGCGGCCGCGTAGTGCGCCTGGCCCGGCTGCGCCCGCCAGCCCAGCACCGACGCGTTGTTGACGACCGCGCCGCCGTGCCCCTGGGCGACCATCTGCCGCAGCGCGGCCCGGGTGCAGCGGAACGTGCCGTTCAGCGTGATGTCCAGCACCCGCAGCCACTGCTCGTCGGTCATCTCGAGTACCGAGCTCGTGCCGCCGAGCCCGGCGTTGTTGACCAGCACGTCGATGCGCCCGAACCGCCGCACCGCCCCGGCCATCAGCGCCTCGACCTCGCGTTCCTCGGTCACGTCGCAGGGGGCGGACCACACCCGGTCGGGATGCGCCTCGGCGAGCTCGTCGTGGATCTCGGCCAGCCGGGGCTGGTGCCGGTCGCTGACCGCCACGCTGGCGCCCTCGTCCAGGCAGCGCCGGGCGGTCGCCGAGCCGATGCCGGTGCCGGCCGCGGCGGTGATGACCACCACCTTGCCGGCCAGCAGGTCGCGACCTGGCGGGGGAGTCTGGGGGGGCCGTCCCCCCGGGAAAGCACCCGGCGCGGGGGCCTGGGAGGGCCGTCCCCCCGGGGAAGCACCCGGCGAGGGGGCCTGGGGGGGCCGTCCCCCCGGGGAAGCACCCGGCGGGGGGGTCTGGGGCTGTCCCGCCGGGAAGGCACCGCTCGGAGGGGTCACCGTCACGACCGTCAGTATCTCCCGCGTCCGCACGGCCAGCCACCCGCGGCCCGCCTTCCGCGCGCCCCCCGCCAGCCACGCCCGTGCCGGAGGACCTAGTGGACCAGACGATCCCGGCGGCCGTCGCAAGCGCGGCGCGCGAGTTCGGCGCCGCCACGGCCGTCGCCGAGCCGGGCGGGCCGCGGCTGACCTATGCCGAGCTGCACGAGCGGGTCGCCGCCGTCGCCGGAACGCTCATCGCCGAGGGGATCGAGCCGGGAGACCGGGTCGCGCTCTGGTCCCCCAACACCCACCACTGGGTGCTCGCCGCGCTGGGCGCGCTCTACGCCGGGGCGACGCTGGTCCCGGTCAACACCAGGTTCACCGGCCCGGAGGCGCTGGACGTGGTGAGCCGCAGCGGCGCCCGGGCGCTGATCGTGGCCGGCCGGTTCCTCGGCACCGACCGCCTCGCCGCCCTCCGCGCCGCGGCCGCCGAAGCCGCCGACCCCCTGGACCGCCTCCGCCTGGTGGTCCGCGTGCCGGTCGAGCCCGACCCCGGCTCTGTCGGTCCGGCAGTCCCCGCCGAACGGGCCAAGCGCGAACCCGCCCGTCCCCCACGCCCCAGCAGCCCCTCCAACCCCAGCCCCTCCCCTGTGCCCGAACCCGCCAGCCGCATCGATGTCCCATCGGTGCTGCAAGAACCGCATCAATGTTCCATCGATGCGGCTGCGGAGGGGGCCAGGGCGGCCGTGGAGTGGAACAGGGCGGCCGCGGAGGGGGCCGTCATGATCGAGTGGGCCGAGCTCGAGGCTGGCGCGCCTGCGTCGGCTGACCGGGCCCGGGAGAGGGCCGCGGCGGTCCGGCCCGACCAGGTCAGCGACATCATGTTCACCTCCGGAACCACGGGGCGGAGCAAGGGCGCGATGAGCGCGCACCGCCAGGCGCTGGCCGTGGCGCGGGCCTGGGCCGAGCGCGGCGGCCTGACCAGCGCCGACCGCTACCTGGTGGTCAACCCGTTCTTCCACACGTTCGGTTACAAGGCCGGCATCCTCGCCTGTCTGGTCAGCGGGGCCACGCTGGTACCGCAGGCGGTGTTCGACGCCGGGCGGGCCATGGCGCTGATCGAGGCCGAGCGGATCACCGTGCTTCCCGGCGCCCCCACGATCTACCAGACGATCCTCGATCACCCCGCCCGGGCCGCCCGCGACCTGTCGAGCCTCCGGCTCGCGGTCACCGGCGCGGCCGTCGTTCCGGTCGCGCTGATCGAGCGGATGCGGCGGGAGCTCACCTTCGACACGGTGCTCACCGCATACGGGCTGACCGAGGCCGTGGTCGCAACGATGTGCCGACCGGGCGACGACCCGGACACCGTCGCGCACACCTCGGGGCGCGCCGCCGCGGGCTTCGAGGTGCGGGTGGCCGGCCGGGACGGGCGCGCGCTCGGACCCGGCGAGCCGGGCGAGATCC
This sequence comes from Streptosporangiaceae bacterium, assembly GCA_035934395.1. GTDB lineage: Bacteria > Actinomycetota > Actinomycetes > Streptosporangiales > Streptosporangiaceae > JASHPR01. The sequence continues at coordinate 3,224 of DASYXX010000372.1, read as the reverse complement.
TGCTCCGCGGGCCGAACGTGATGTTGGGCTACCTCGACGACCCGGCCGCGACCCGGGCCGCGGTCGACGCCGACGGCTGGCTGCACACCGGCGACATCGGCCGCCTCGACCCGCGCGGGTACCTGACCATCACCGACCGGCTCAAGGACATGTACATCTGCGGCGGTTTCAACGTCTACCCGGCCGAGGTGGAGCAGGCGCTCGCCCGTCTCGACGGCGTTGCCGAGTCGGCGGTGATCGGGATCCCGGACGCCCGCCTCGGCGAGGTGGGCAAGGCCTACGTGGTCACCCGGCCGGGCCGGGCCCTGTCCGAGGCGGAGGTGCTGGCCTTCTGCCGTACCAGGCTGGCCAACTACAAGGTGCCCCGGGTCGTGGAGTTCCGCGCCGACATCCCCCGCAACCCGGCCGGCAAGCCCCTCAAGCGGCTCCTCCGCCAGGAACCTCGCTAACCCGCCCGGCCGATCCTGGCCAAGGCGCGCAGCGGGGCGACCTTGTATGATACATGGGTCTGCGCGAGGGCCGGGTAAGACTGGGTAAGGCGGGGATTGATGGTTTTTGTGCTGGCCCTGGGGGCCGCGCTGGCCAATGCCCTGACGAGCGTGTTCCAGCGCATGGGGGTGGAGCGGGCGCCGGCCGATTCCACGCTGAGGCTCAGCCTGCTCGTCTACGCAGTCCGCCGGCGGATCTGGCTGCTCGGGTTCGCCCTGATGATCGTCTCCTTCCTGCTGCAGGCCGTCGCCCTGCACTTCGGCCAGCTGTCCCAGGTCCAGCCGATCCTGACCACCGAGCTGGTGTTCCTCGTCGTGATCCTGGCCCTCTGGTTCGGGTTCGCAATCACCCGGCGGGAGTTGTTCGGGTCGCTGGCGGTCACCGGGGGCCTGGCCGGCTTCCTGTACTTCGCCAACCCCGAGTACGGCACGCAGCCACCGTCGCTGCTCGAGTGGATCACCACCGGCGCGGCCTGCTGCGCGGCCATCGCCGCCGCCATCGTCCTCGCGCTGCGCGGGCCGCGCTGGTGGCGCGCCGCGATGTTCGGGACCGCCGCGGCCATCTGCTTCGCCGTCACCGCCGCCTGCACCAAGCAGGTTTCCGGCTACGCGGCGACCGACGCAGGCTCGCTCTACCGGCACTGGCAGACGTACGCCCTCGCCATCTTCGGGGTGCTCGCCGTGTTCCTGGCCCAGAACGCCTTTCACGCGGGCCCGATCGTCGCCTCCCAGTCCACGATCGTCCTCATCGACCCGCTGGCCAGCATCCTGATCGGCATCGGGCTGTTCGGCGACAACCTGCGCACCAGCGGCCCCTGGGGCCCGCTGGAGGCGCTGTCGCTCCTGGTCATGTTCGCCGGGGCGTTCTCGCTCGCCCACTCGCCGCTGGTCAGCGGCATGAAGGGCGGCGGTGACGAGTACCACGAGCTGCTCTCGCAGCGCTCGCGCTCGGCCCATCTACGCGGCACGGCTGACTGTCAGCCGCCGCCGTCGCCGTCCTGACGCTTCCCGCCGGCCCGGAGCGGCCCCGCGCACCGCGGGCGGCTATCACGGAGAACCTGGCTGGCTTCCAGCGGCTCGAGACGCCCGCGGCGGGCCTGACGCCCGCGTCCGTCGCCGTCTGCGTCGTCCTGCGCCGCGACGAGTCCTGCCTGCTGATGACCCGCCGGTCGCCGACCTTGCGCTCGCACGCGGGCCAGTGGGCGCTGCCTGGAGGACGCCGCGACGTCGGCGAGTCGGCCGCCGACGCGGCGCTGCGCGAGCTCCGCGAGGAAACCGGCGTGGCGGCCGCGGCCAGTGATGTCCTCGGGGTGCTTGACGACTACGCCACCCGGTCGGGCTACCTGATCACTCCGGTGGTGGTGTGGGGCGGCCCGGTCAGCCCGGCGATGAGCGGGCCCGCGTCCGAGGTCGCCGAGATACACGTGATCCCGCTGGCTGACCTCGACGTCGCGCCCAGGCTGCGGCGGATTCCTCAGTCGCCGTCGCCGGTCATTCAGCTGCCGTTCCTCGGCGGGTACCTGCACGCGCCGACCGCTGCGGTCGTCTACCAGTTCTGTCAGGTCGCCCTGCACGGACGCGCGACCCGGGTAGCGCACTTCGAGCAGCCGGTGTTCGCCTGGCGGTAGCCGCCCCGGGCCCGCGAGACCGGCCCGGGTTCACGGTGCGCGGAGGGCCTCGGCGGGGGCGAGCCTGGCGGCGCGCAGAGCGGGGTACAGCCCGGACAGGGCCCCGACCGCCAGCGCGGCGCCGAGCCCGGCCCAGACCGCGATCGCCGGGACCGAGGCCGGCTCGGCGTTCGCGGCCGCATAACCGCCAGCGGCGGCCACGCCGAGGAGGACCCCGGCCGCCCCGCCGAGCCCGCCCAGCAGCAGCGCCTCGGTGAGGAACTGAGCGCCCACCTGGCCCCTGGTCGCGCCCAGCGCCCTCCGCAGGCCGATCTCGCCGCGCCGCTCGAGCACCGAGATCACCATGATGTTGGCCACGCCGACCCCACCGATCAGCACGGCGATCGCGCCGAGGCCGAGGACCAGGTTGCGGAGCGTACTGGTGGCCGCCGCACGCGCGACGAGCACGTCGGAGGGCCGGCTGACCTGGACCGCGTTGGGCTCGGCGGGGTTGGCCGTCGCCGCGAGCACGCCCTGGACCGCGCTCACCTGGCTCGGGTAGCTGCGCAGGTAGATCTCGGTCGCGCCGCTGGCGTAGCCGAATACCGAGGCGGCGACCGGGAACCCGACGAGCACCGAGTCGTCGATCTCCGGAGCGAGCGGCACCGGCCGCAGGATGCCGACCACGGTGAAATACGTGCCGGACACGTCGACCTGCACAGGGAAGCGCAGGTCCGGGATGCCCAGGCTCTGCGCCGCCGCCCAGCCGAGGACCGTGGCGGGAAAGTGATCGTTCGCGGCGTTCAGGAACTCGCCGTGGGCGACGCTGCCGCCCAGGGTGCCGAGCAGGCCGGTGTCGGCGGCCGCGACCGTGATCCCGCCGCTGTCCACCGACGGCATCGCGGCCGACCGGTAGACGGCGACGTTCGGGATGTCGGCGACGGCCGCGACCGACTGCACCGGCGGGATGGCCCGGATCATTTCCTCGGCCGCCGCGGGCAGCGGCGCCGGGGTCCCGTCCAGGGCCTGGCCCGGCGCGACGGCGAGCAGGTTCCCCAGGCTGCCGAGCTCGGCGATGAGGTTGGCCTGCGAGGACGCCGACACGCTGAGCACCGAGACGATCGCGCCG
>DASYXX010000366.1:0-3816 GCA_035934395.1 Streptosporangiaceae bacterium | reverse complement strand
ATCCGGCACGCCCAGGCCGCGCAGGACTGGAACCGGGCCGCCCGGCTGCTGTCCGACCAATGGCTCGGCCTCTACCTCGACGGGCAGGCGGCCACCGCGCACGAGCTGCTGCAGGGCTTCCCCGCCCATGTCGCCGCCGATCCGGAGCTGGCCGCGCTGCGCGGTGCCGACGAATTGGACGGCGGGTCACTGGAGCAGCCCGGGCGGTACCTGATGCTGGCCGGCCATCGATCGGCGTCGGTTCCCGAGGAACGACGGGAAAGCATGTTCACGCAAGGTCCAGGGGAGCGCGGGGGGTCATCCCCGGGGGAGACTGCACGGTCGGTAAGCGACGCCGAGATTCGCGTCCTGCGCTATTTGCCGAGCGATCTGACCGTGCCGGAGATCGCCCGCCAGCTATCACTGTCGGTGAACACCGTCCGGACGCACATGCGCCACATCTACGACAAGCTTCACACGCACCACCGCCGTGACGTCGTGGAGCGGGCCAGCGCCCTGGGGCTGCTCTCCCGGCGCTGACGCCTGCACGGTCGCATCAGGCATCTCCCGCCGGCCGGCGATCTTCACCAAACGTAAGGAGCTTTGCCATGTCAGACTACTTCTCCGGCCGGCGGTCCATCGCCGACCCCGCGGCCGACATCACCGACCTGTGCGCGTTCCCCGGCCCGGAGCGCGCCGGGCACCTGGTGCTCGTCCTCAACGTGTTTCCCGCCGCCGGCGGGACGGCGCTGTTTTCTGACGCGATCAGCTACCGCTTCCGCGTCCGGCCCGTCACGCCCGCCGCGGTCGGCGCCGCGCCGGCGTTCGCGGTCGGCGAGGACGAGTATGCGTTCACTTTCACCTTCACCGCTCTCCTCCCGGGCAACGGCAGCGTCATCTCGGCGCAGGCCGGCAGGTGCACGGCGCCCGGCGGCCGACAGATCTCGTTCCGGCTCGGCGACGAGGAGCCCGCGCAGCTGCCCGGGCTGCGGGTCTTCGCCGGGACGCGGCTCGGGCCGCGCTGCACCGACGTCGCTGGCGCGGAGCCCACCGGCGCGACGGGGAATCCGCCGTTCCTGCGGGAGGCCGTCCGCTCCCCGGACGGCATGAACGTGCTAAGCATCGTCCTCGAAATCGACGCAGCGGCCGTGTTCGGCCCCGGCAGCGGCCCGCTGCTGGCCGTCGTCGGTGAGACGGTGACGTGTGCGTGGCCCGCGGTCCGGCTGGAGCGGGTGGGCCGGCCGGAGATCAAGAACGTCATATCGCCAAAGCAGCTCGACCCGGTCGATGGCGACCTCGAAATCCGGGACCTGTACAGCGCCGAAGACCCGTTCAGCCTGAGCCCGGACCACCTGGGGGCGTACCGGTCCCGCCTCAACGCCAACCTGGCCTTCTTCGACCGCCTGGATGGCAAGACCGACTGGCCGCTGGACGACCTGGGCACCCATCCGCTGACCGACCTGCTGCTTGCGGACTTCCTCGTCGTGGACATGTCGAAGCCGTTCTCCGAAGACAGCTGGTTCGAGATCGAGACCGCCATGCTTGCCGGCCGCCCGCACGCCACCTGCGGCGGTCGGTCGCTCGACGGCGACGTCATCGACGCTCTCTACGCGCTGCTGGTCGGCGGCGTCAACGGGCCACGCATCAGCAACGGCGTCGATCAAGGTGCCCGCCCATCCGTCCGCACCTTCCCCTACCTGGTCAGCCCCAGCCCGGATCCGGACCCGATAGCCGGACTCGCGGCGCTGTCGGCTCCGGCAGCGGACGCAGCGTCATGAGCGGGCTCTCGTCAGAGGACCGCGAACCGTCCACCACCAGCGGGACCATCGCCATGGCGAACCTTCAGGCGCAGATCGATGGCCTGACGCTGCGGGTCAGCGGGGCAGGCTCCGGCCGGGCGGCACCACGAGCGGTGGCAGGACGGGCGGTCCTGGTCGACCTGCTGCTGCTCCGCGGGCACCTCCTGGCCCGCATCGCCGACCATGAGCGGGCCGCGGAGCTGGCCGAGTGGCTGGTGCGCGACGCGCCGGACGACGGCACGGCCTGGCTGGCCCGGGCCAGGACGCGCGCGACCTTCCGCCGTTTCGCCGTGGCACTGGCCGACCTCGAGACCGCAGGACGAAACGGTCTGGACGGTGCCACGGTGGACGCGGAGCGGGCGCCGATCCTCCAGGCGCTCGGGTGCTACTGGCACGCCCTGGTGCTGTGTGAGATAGCGGCGAAGCGTCGGCCCGGCTTCACCTCGCTGGGAGCGCTGGCCGTGCTCCAGGCCGAACGCGGCCAGGTCGCAGCGGCGGAGCGCCTGTTCGCCGAGGCGCGGCGCTGCCACCAGGGGGTTTCACCTTTCCCCCTGGCCTCGCTCGACTACCGGCGGGGCCTGATGTGGCTCGGCGAGGGCAGGCTTCGCGCGGCCCGTTCCTGCTTCGTCGCCGCCCGGCGCCGTGTGCCGGCCTACGCTCCGGTGCTGGGCCACCTCGCTGAGGTTGACGCGGCCCTCGGTGCTCACGGGGCCGCCATCGGCCGGTTGCGGCCGCTGGCGTCCTCCAGCGATGACCCCGCGTACGCGGCCAGCCTCGCCCGCGTTCTCAGCGCCGCAGGCCACCTTCGGGAAGCCCGCAAATGGTCGGCCAGCGCGGCAGCGCGCTACGACGAGCTGGTGCAGCGCCACCCGGAGGCCTTCACCGGCCCCCCCGTCGCGTTCTGGCGGCAGCCAGGCGCGGCTCGGACCCTGGTCGCGGAAGGGTCCTGATGGAGCGGACGATGACGCTGATCCCGAGCGCGCCGGCCGGCGCGAGAGTGACCAGGGCGGGCAGCTGGTAGCGCCAGGAGTACTCGAACGCGTCGGAGACCAGCAGCACGCAGGCCCCGGCGGTGAACAGCAGCAGGCAGGCGTGCGCGAGCTGACGGGTCCCCGGGTCGGCCCGGCGGCGCAGCAGGGCCAGCGAGCCCGCCAGTCCGGTGAGGGTGAGCAGGGCGTACAGGGGTCCTGGAGTGTAGCCGCCGTGGAGCTGATAGGACCGCAAGGACGCCGCGACCGGGCGCCACACGGCGGGCGCGCCGCCGCCGTACTGGCCTGCCGCGGCCTTGACGGCCGCCTCGGAGGCGTACGGCGGGTAGTAGGGAAACTGGGTCTGGAACTGCCAGCGGGCGATGATAGTGTCGCCGGCGTTGCCGTCGCGGGTCAGGGCGAACAGCTTGACCGTGTCGCGGGCGTAGGCGCCGAGCAGGCGCAGCGGCTGCTGGGTGAGCACCCGGTGGTCGAAGTCGGAGATCAGGCTGTCGACCTCGCCACGCGGCAGCCCCGCGTAGTACGGGCGGATGGGAGACTCCTGGCCGTGCTCGAGCCAGTCGGGGCCGCTGGCCTGCTGGGCCGGGGTGGGGCACATGCCCTGCTCGATAGGCGGGAGCCGGAGGGTGGCGCAGTCCCCGGCCGCGGCCGCGCGGCCGTAAAGGGACGTGACCCCCGAGTGGGACAGGAAGAAGTTCCCGGTGAGCAGGTAGGAGCCGGTGCTGTAGGCCACGATCGGCAGCGCGAACGCCGCGCACAAGGCGCCCGCTTGGCCGGCCGCGCGGCGCCAGCCCCCGCCCGCCTCCCCTGCCCCCGTCACTGCCGCCATCACGTAGATCACCGCGGGCAGCAGCAGGGCCTCGCCGACCTGGGCGACGGTGGCCGAGGTCCCCAGCACCACGCCGGCGGCCGCGGCGCGGCGCCAGCCGGCGGCGGGCCGCCACAGCACGATGGCCAGGCCGGCCACGATCAGGGCCTCGAACAGGGTGTCCGGCATGATCATCTGCTCGATCTGGAGCTGGTAGGCGTCGAGCAGGACCGGGGCCATG
>DASYXX010000363.1:0-2242 GCA_035934395.1 Streptosporangiaceae bacterium | reverse complement strand
CCTGCTGACCGCGGCCGTGCTGCTGCCGGCCGCCGCGTTCGGCGACGTGGCGGGCCTGGAGGTGCTCCAGCCGCTGGCCGTCACCGTGCTCGGCGGCCTGGTGACCCTGGTCGCCGTCCAGGGGTACGTGCTGCCGGTGCTGCTGGCGAGCACCGAGCGGCCGGACGACGGGCAGCAGCCGGCTGAGCTGCAGGCAGCCGGGCGGCACATACCCGAGCAGCAGACTGCCGAGCGGCACGGGGCCGAGCGGGCAGGGCGCGCGCAGGCGCGCGCGACGCCGCCACTTGCCGAGCCCGCGGCCGACTGACGAGACCAGCGATCCTGAGGAAGGCCGCCGATGTTCACGAAGAATCTTCTCGCCGCAGGTCTCGCGGTCGCCGTCGGCTGCGTCCTGGCCGGCTGTGGCGGCGCGGCCAGCCCCGCCGACCCGCCTCCGGCGTCCCTCAGGGCGATCCCCGGCTCCCCGGTGAAGGAGGTTCTGCTGACGGCACGGGCCGAGCAGCGGCTTGGCATCGTGACGCAGCCGGTCCGGGCGGCGGCCGGGCCGTCCGGCGGCCGCGAGGTAATCCCCTACGCGGCGGTCGTCTACGACAACGACGGCTCCACCTGGACGTACGTCAACATCACGGGGCGGACCTTCGTCCGGCAGCCGATTGTCATTAACGCAATCCAGGGCAGCGAGGCCGTCCTCGACCGCGGTCCCGCGGTCGGCGCCCCCGTGGTCACGGTCGGCGCGCCCGAGCTGCTGGGCACCGAGTACGACATCAGCGGTGAGCAGTGAGCGATGCCCGGCCTGGCACGCTGATGGGCTGGATCGTCGGGTCCAGCCTGAGGTTCCGGCACCTGGTCGTGGCGGCGGGCGTCGCGCTGATGGTGGCCGGCATCACGGTGGTGCCGCGGATGCACGTCGACGTGTTCCCGGAGTTCGCTCCGCCGCGGGTGGTCATCCAGACGGCCTGCGTCGGGCTGTCCACCTCGGACGTCGAGCAGCTCGTGACCGTGCCGCTGGAGGCCGCGCTCAACGGCATCCAGGGCCTGGACGACCTGCGCTCGAAGTCCGTTCCGCAGCTGTCGTCGATCGAGGTGGTGTTCAAGCCGGGCACTGACGAGCTGCGCGCCCGCCAGCTGGTGTCCGAGCGGCTGGCGACGGTGGCCCCCAGCCTGCCCACCTGGGCGGCGCCGCCGGTGATGCTGGCCCCGGTGTCCGCCACCGGCCGTGCCATGCAGATTGGCATGACGTCGAAGACCCATTCGCTGATCGAGATGTCGATGACGGCTTACTGGGGGATCCGCGCCCGGCTGCTGCGCGTGCCCGGCGTCGCGAACGTGGCCATCTGGAACGAGCGCCTGGACCTCATGGCGGTGGAGGCCGAGCCGGCCAAGCTGCTGGCCAGGAAGGTCACCATCGACCAGGTGATGCAGACCACGAGCGACGCGGTCGACTCCGGGCTGCTCAAGTTCTCCACCGGGTCCGTGATCGGCACCGGCGGCGCGATCGAGACTCCGAACCAGCGGATCGGGGTCCGGAACGTGCTGCCCATCGTGACCCCCGCCGACCTGGCGAAGGTGCCGATCGAGGCGAAGGCCGGCCGGACCGTGCGGCTCGGGGACGTCGCCAACATCGGCCAGCAGCATCAGCCCCTCATCGGCGACGCGATCATCGACGGCGGCCCCGGGCTGCTGCTCGTCGTGGAGAAGCTCCCGTGGGCCAACAGCCTGCAGATGACCGCGGGGGTCGAGCAGGCACTCAAGGAACTGCAGCCGGGCCTGCCCGGGATCAAGTTCGACACCAAGGTGTTCCAGCAGGCCGACTTCGTCAAGCTCGCGATCTCCAACCTCACCCAGGCCCTCGTGCTCGGCTTCATCCTGGTCGTGGTCATCCTCGCGCTGTTCCTGTTCGAATGGCGGGTGGCGCTGATCAGCCTGCTGACGATCCCGCTGTCCCTGGTCGCCGCCATGCTCGTGCTCTACAAGATCGGCGCGACCATCAACACCATGACCCTGGCCGGGCTGGTGATCGCGCTCGGCGCGGTGGTGGATGACGCGATCATCGACGTCGAGAACATCACCCGGCGGCTGCGGGCCGAGCGGCTCGCCGGGGGCAAGCGGTCGACGTCGTCGGTGATCCTCAGCGCCTGCCTGGAGGTGCGGAGCCCGATCGTCTACGCCACCCTCATCATCGTGGCCGCCTCGGTCCCCGTGTTCCTGCTGACGGGGCTGACCGGGGCGTTCTTCCGGCCTC
>DASYXX010000356.1:0-4952 GCA_035934395.1 Streptosporangiaceae bacterium | reverse complement strand
CGAACGGGCCGTGACCGAACAGGTACATGAGGCGCTCCAGGCAATTGACGCCGTCTCCAACGCGCAGCCCTCCGCAAGCGTCGATGAGATCGTGCGGGCCTGGATGCACGTAAACGCTGGCATCGCCCCGAACACCGTGATGAGCCGGATCGCCGCCCGAATCCTGGTCGGCCCGCCTGCCGAGCTGGGCGAGCTCGTCGAAAGGGTCATCGCCGAGCCGCGGGCCCGCCTCCTCAGACTGCTCTCCGACCGTCTTCCGCAGCTTTCCGCCGACGAACTCGGTTTCCGGGCGGATATGACGCTTCTAGCGCTCCTCATCTACAACCGAGGCGGCCTCCGGCGAGCGCCGTTCGACGAGGGCCGCTCCGATACCTCTGACGACACCTTCGCCCGCTGGGCCCTAGCCTTCATCGTGGGCGGCCTCACCGCCGCCCCATCCCGCTGATGATCAGCAAGGTCAGGACGCACGGAAGCATCCTCCGCTGACGGGGAAGAGCGCAGGCCCGCTTTCCCGCCGATTCAGGACTCTGGTTCTCTGCTGCGCTGCGGTCCGTTTGCGAGGCGGGCGGCCCAGGCCGACAGTGACCGGGAGCTAGGCGGTTCCACGTCGTCGCGGCGGCCGGACCAGACCGCCGGGCTGGCCAGCAGGGCGCCGCCGCACCCGGCGGGAGGCGTTGTTCACCCCGGCCCCGCGCACGTCGACGTACCCAGCGCGACCGGCTCCGTTAACGAGATATATCTTGTGCAGAACCCGTAACGAGATATAACGTGTTCGCCGACAGGTTGTGTCTGGCCGCGGACCGATGAGTTCCGGGGCCGGGGCGCGTCTGTGATCAGAGAACTGGCGAGCGTAGGAGGATGGAGATGAACAAGGCCCGCGCGATCATTGGCTTCCCGAGCGGGCGCCGGGGTAAATGGGTGGTCCTGATCCTGTGGATCTTGATCCTGGCCGTGGCGGGCTCGCTGGCGGGCAAGCTGACGGGGGCCGAGAAGAACGATGCCCAGTCGTGGCTGCCGCCGTCGGCGCAGTCCACGAAGGTGCTGGCCCTGCAGTCGCGGTTCCAGTCGCCGAACGTGTACTCCGCGGTGGTGGTGTACGACCGGTCGGCCGGGGTGACCGCTGCCGACCGGGCGAAGGCGGCGTCCGACGCGGCGAAGTTCACCACCGTCCCGCGCGTGGTGCGCGGCCAGGTCGCGGGCCCGTTCGTTTCCAGGGACGGGCGGGCGATCGAGACGGTGGTCCCGGTCAACCTGGGCAAGAACGGCTGGAACGCCGCCGGCACGGCGGCCGATTCGATCCGCGGCATCGCGCAGGGCGACGCGCACGGCCTGACCGTGCACATCGCAGGCCCGCTGGGCACGGCGGCGGACTCGGCCAAGTCGTTCAAGGGCATCAACGGCACGCTGCTGTTCTCCACGCTGGCGATCGTGATCGTGCTGCTGCTGATCACCTACCGGAGTCCGGCGCTGTGGCTGCTGCCGGTGATCTCGGCGGCCGTCGCGCTGACCACCTCTCAAGGGCTGATCTACCTGCTGGCCGCGCACGCGGGCCTGACCGTGAACGCGCAGAGCGCGGGCATCCTGGACGTGCTGGTGTTCGGGGCGGGGACGGACTACGCGCTGCTGCTGACCGCGCGGTACCGCGAGGAGCTGCGGCGGCACGAGGACCGGCACGAGGCCATGGCGGTCGCGCTGCGCCGGGCCGGCCCGGCGGTGGTCGCCAGCGGCGGCACGGTCATCGTGAGCCTGCTGGCCCTGGTGATCGCGGAGTTGAACTCCACCAAGGGCCTGGGCCCGGTGCTGGCCATCGGCGTGGCCGTCGCGCTGCTCGCGATGATGACGCTGCTGCCGGCCCTGCTGGTGATCGTCGGCCGGTGGGTGTTCTGGCCCGTGCGGCCGGTGTACGGCTCGGCCGAGCCGACCTCGCGCGGGATATGGGCGCGCGTGGGCCGCGGCATCGCCGTGCGGCCACGTGTGGTCTGGGTGGCCACCGCGGTCGTGCTGGGCGCCATGGCCCTGGGCCTGACCGGGCTGAAGGCCAGCGGCCTGACCAACGCCCAGTCGTTCCGCGGTCACCCCGACTCGGTGACCGGGCAGACGGTCCTGGACCAGCACTTCGCCGGCGGCAGCGGGCAGCCGGTCGTGGTGGTCGGCAGCTCCGCCGCGGCGGCCCGGCTGGAGTCGGCGTTCCGGGCGACCCCGGGGATCACGGGCGTGACGCCCCCGGTGGACCGGGACGGCCACGCCTGGCTGCAGGGGACGCTGACCACGGCGCCCGACAGCCAGGCGGCGTACGCCACGATCGACCGGGTCCGGGCCGGGGTGGCCGCGGTTCCCGGCGCCGACGCGCTTGTCGGCGGCAACACCGCGATCAACCTCGACGTCCAGCGCGCCGCGGCGCACGACCGGAACGTGATCATCCCGGTCGTCCTCGCGGTCGTGTTCGTCATCCTGGCGCTGCTGCTGCGCGCGGTGGTCGCCCCGCTGATGCTGATCGCCACCGTGGTGCTGTCGTTCGCCGCGGCCCTGGGCGTCAGCGCGCTGTTCTTCAACAACGTGTTCAACTTCGGCGGCGCGGACACCTCGTTCCCGCTGTTCGTGTTCGTGTTCCTGGTCGCGCTGGGCATCGACTACAACATCTTCCTGATGACCCGGGTGCGCGAGGAAGCCGGGCGCCACGGCACCCGCCGCGGCGCGCTCACCGGGCTGGCGGCCACCGGCGGGGTGATCACCTCCGCCGGGGCGGTGCTGGCGGGCACGTTCGCCGTCCTGGGCACCCTGCCCGTGACGTTCCTCACCGAACTCGGCTTCGCGGTCGCGTTCGGCGTGCTGCTGGACACGATCGTGGTCCGCTCGGTCCTGGTCACCGCGCTCAACCTGGACCTCGGCCGGCGGCTGTGGTGGCCGAGCAGGCTGTCGCGCGATCGCGACCGTGAGGTGCACGACGCGATCGCCGGCGAGCCCGCCGGGGCTCACTGACGGTCGGCTGCTGACCGGCGGCACGGGGGTCCGCCGGTCAGCAGCGCCGCACGCGAGCGCTCAGTGGCTGAGGTGGACGCAGGCGCTGTCGTACTGGGAAACAGCCACGGTGCTGTTCGCGTTGGCCAACGACGCGGTGCCTGGGTTGCCGGCATACACAACTCCGGCCTGGCCGTTGGGGTTGAACACCGAACCAGGGGCCGTCACTGCGTTGCCCGGCGTGACCAGGTTTGCTGGCCCGCACGTGTTGGCGGGCGCCCCTGGCTGGCCGGTTGTCGGGCTGACCGAAGCCAACGCGGACGCCGGCGCGGCTATCGCCAAGCCAACCGAACACGCTAGTACCAGCAGATACTTTCGCATAACTTCCTCCCGCAGTCCGTCGCCTCCTGCTCAGGCCCGCACCTGTCTGGGTGCAGAAGGTTCACCGCTGCCCTGCCCGTCTCCATGCACCGCGGCCTTCGCAGGCAGATCCCCCGTGCGGAGCGCCGCGCAGCCCGCGGGTGTTACAAGCAGCTGTCCGGCTCTCGAGACGGCCAGGCTGGGGCGCGCTTCATCTCGCGGGCCAGGCCGCGACGGTCGTACTCCCCGGGGAGTACTCCCGTGGAGTACCCGGGCGGCCCAAGTGTCTTCCTGCGCGGGATTTCCCGCGGGCGGCGGGACGCGAGTATCGGAGGGCCAGAACTCCTCCGGCTCGTAGGAGCTTGATATGTCGCACTCCCTTACCCGTCCCACGGGCGCTCGCCGCGCGGGCGCCGGACCGGGCGTGCTGGGCACGCTCGGCCGCGCCTGCCACCGCCACCGGTGGCTCACCCTGCTCACCTGGATCGCGGGGCTGGCCTGCCTGGTCACGTTGTGGATCAGGTTCGGCGCCCCGTCCGACAACACCTTCACGGCTAACGATCCCGGCCAGACCCTGCTCAACCAGCATTTCCAGCGTCAGTCGGGGGACGCGCTCACGCTGGCCATCCGCTCGTCGGGCCCGATCACCTCGGCGGAAGCCAGGAGCCGGGTCACCAGCGCGCTGGTCCCGTTCGAGCGCGCGCCGCACGTTACGTCGGTCAGTGACCCGTACACGACGCCCGGCCAGATATCACGCGACGGGCACATCGCGTTCGCGACCGTGCAGTTCGACCTGCAGTCGTCGGCGATCGGGTCGGGCGAGGTCAACGGGCTGATGAGCGACGCGCGGGCCGCGTCCGGCCACGGCGTGAACTTCTACCTGGGCGGCGACCTGGTCGACCAGGCCGAGACGCCGTACGGCGGGCCGTCCGAGGGCGTCGGCGTCGCCGCCGCCGCGATCGTGCTGCTGATCGCGTTCGGCTCGCTGCTGGCCATGGGGCTGCCCGTGGTCACCGCGCTGTTCGGGATCGGCGCCGGGCTGTCGCTGATCGCGCTGCTCGGGCACGTGTTCCCGGCCCCGTCGTTCTCGCCGATCATCGCAGCCATGATCGGCCTGGGGGTCGGCGTCGACTACGCGCTGTTCATCGTGACCAGGTTCCGCGAGGGCCTGCGGGCCGGCCGCACGGCCGAGGACTCGGCGACCATCGCGATGCGGACGGCCGGCCGGTCCGTGCTCGTGGCCGGGACCACCGTGGTGATCGGGATGATGGGCCTGCTGGTGCTGCGCGAGTCGCTGATGAACGGCGTGGCGGTCGCGGCCGCGGCCACGGTGGCCATGACCGTGCTCGGCTCGATGACGCTGCTGCCCGCGCTGCTCGGGTTCACCGGCACCCGGCTGGCCAGGCCTTCCCGGATCAGGCCGCCCCGCTGGCTGCGCCGGCGCTCCGGGACGGCCGGTGCCGACCGGCGCCCTGCCGCCGAGCGCTGGGCCGGCGTTGTGCAGCGTCGTCCGGTGGTCGCGGCGGCGGTGTCCGCCGCGGTCGTCCTCCTGCTCGCCGGTGGTGGGGTAGGCGACCAGCAGGGTCGCCTGGCCGTCCCGGCTGACCACCGGCGGCGTCACCGCCGCGATCCCC
>DASYXX010000349.1:0-2495 GCA_035934395.1 Streptosporangiaceae bacterium | reverse complement strand
CGTGGAGACGCTCCGCGCGCCGCGCTCGGACGGGGAGGCGGACGACCGTTATGCCGATGCGGTCCTCGCGCGCATCGAGGAGCTGTCGGTGAGCCGCGAGATCGCCGTGATCAAGTCGCGGCTGCAGCGGCTGAGCCCGATCGAGGAGACCGCCGCCTACAACCGGATGTTCGGCGACCTTGTCGCCCTCGAGCAGCGCCGTAAGGTGCTCTCCGAGCGGGCGGCCGGAGCCCTGTGAGCCCCGCGCTCGCACTGAGTTTCCCGCTCACTTCCGGGCGCACTTGAGGCACCGCCTTCCCTAGTCGCTCGTTCCTCGCTCCTCAGTCCAGGCGGCGCCGCGCCCTCCAGTTCGCTCCCTGTAGCCGGACATACACACTTAGGCCCGAAACGTTACTACCTTTGGGGTAACAATATTAAATCCGCGCATCCCCAGCTTCCAGAGGCACACTTGTCTGCATGAGCCTTACGGTTCTGCCGCCCGTAGACCAGGTCACCGACCTGGTCGCCCGGGCCAGGGAACGTGGGACCATCGCGATGGCCGACCTCACGGCGGCGTTCGACCGCTGTGATCTCCCCGCGGACGCGGTCGACGGAGTGCTCCGGCTGCTCGCCGAAGAGGGCGTCGAGATACTCGAGGCCCCCATCGATGATCAGGAGGACCTGAGGCGCGCCCAGCCCGACGGGAGCAGGCGGGCCGCCACCGGGGACCTGGTCCGGATCTACCTGCGCGAGATCGGCCGGGTTCCCCTGCTCACCGCGCAGGACGAGGTGGACCTGGCCAAGTCGATCGAGGCGGGACTGTTCGCCGAGGAGAAGCTGCAGGCCGGAAGCGCGCCGTCGGCGGGCCTGGCCAACGGCGCCGCCGCGGGCTGCGGCGCGGAGCTCGCCGAGCTCGCCCTGCTCGCCGCCGAGGGGATGCAGGCGAAGCAGCGCCTCATCGAGGCCAACCTGCGGCTGGTGGTGTCGATCGCCAAGCGGTACATCGGACGCGGCCTGGTCTTCCTGGACCTGATCCAGGAAGGGAACCTCGGCCTGATCCGCGCGGTGGAGAAGTTCGACTACACCAAGGGCTACAAGTTCTCGACGTACGCCACCTGGTGGATCCGGCAGGCGATCACCCGCGCGATCGCCGACCAGGCGCGGACGATCCGGATCCCGGTGCACATGGTCGAGACGATCAACAAGATGGCGCGGATCCAGCGCCAGCTCCATCAGGACCTCGGGCGCGAGGCCACCCCCGACGAGATCGCCGCGGAGATGGGGCTGAGCATAGAGCGCGTGGCCGAGATCCAGCGGATCGCCCAGGAGCCGGTGTCGCTGCAGTCACCGATCGGCGAGGAAGATTCGGACCTGGGGGATTTCATCGAGGACGCCGACGCCGTCGTGCCGATGGAAGCGGCCGCGTTCATCATGCTCCAGGACCAGCTGGAGCAGGTTCTGGACAACCTCACGATCCGCGAGCAGCGCATCATCCAGCTGCGGTTCGGCCTGACCGACGGCCATCCCAGGACTCTGGAGGAGGTCGGCAGGGAATTCGGCGTGACGCGCGAGCGGATCCGGCAGATCGAGTCCAAGACGCTGGCCAAGCTCCGGCATCCGAGCCGGGCGCAGATGCTCCGGGAGTACCTAGCCTGACTTCCCGTCCCCCTCGCCGCTCGCGGCGACCGGGTGACCCGCGCCTTCGCCCGCGCTGCCGTTGTGGCTGGGGTGCCGCGAGTTCCCGTTCCTGCGCAGGCCGGGAACGTGGTCCCTGGCCGATCCGGCCAGCCTGGGCACCCGGTCGTGCAGCCCGTCCGTGACCTTCTGCTTGGCCGCCTTCGCGAACCCGGTGGCCTGGGCCTGAACCGCTCCGGCCGCCTGCTGCGCCGCCGGGCTGTCGGCCACGCGGCGCCCGAGCTGCTTGAGCTGCTCATAGCGCTCGCGGCCCGCCCGCGCGCCGAGGACGAACCCGGCAGCCAGGCCGCTGAGGAAGGTGATTCGATACCGCATCTGGACCCTCTCCCGAGCAGTCACCTGCGCGACGCCGGCTTCCCCGATCTGCCGGTCGTCTCGCGCTAGCCTGACTTCCCGGTCATGCCCAGCCGAAACCACGGTTATGCGCTGCGGTCATCGCGGTAAACGACCCGGGGGCGCCGGGCGGCCGTCTGGCGAGCGGGAGCGCCGGGGGCGGATCACCTATCCCGGGCGGTGCGCTACCCTTATGCCCGCGGCGCGGATGCGGCCGGGATCCCTAGCCCGCTGCTCCGCGATCGCACGGTCCCGCGTAGCTCAATCGGCAGAGCGTCCGGCTGTTAACCGGCAGGTTGTGTGTTCGAGTCACACCGCGGGAGCTGGCTGGCTGGAGTTTTCCCAGGTTAACGGCTCATCCTGGCCCAGGTTGTGCCTTGGGGTGCGCGGAGGTCCTGCTCGCGTCGGCTGACGGTCGCTTCTTGCAGTCGCTCCGGAAGGCGCTTGAGGAGAGTCCCCTTTTGGCGGCGAGTCGCGCCCCCCTTTTG
>DASYXX010000319.1:0-5165 GCA_035934395.1 Streptosporangiaceae bacterium | reverse complement strand
ACGGCCAGCGGCTGGAGCACCTCCAGGCCCGCCACGTCGCCGAACGCGGCGGCCGGCAGCAGCACGGCCGCGGTCAGCAGGACCGACTGCAGCAGCGGGACCGCGCGGTCACGGGCCGCGTCCAGCACCGCGGCGCGCCCGACGCCGCCCTGCCCCGCGTCGAGGATCCGACGGGCGAGCAGGATGCTGCTGCGGACCGCCAGCGCGAACACGGCGAACAGCCCGGCCAGCGAGCCGGCGTTCCACACCCCGCCGACGACCGGCGCGATGAGCACGCCGCCGGTGACCGACAGCGGCAGGGACGCCAGCATCAGGCCGGCCCGCCGCCAGCTCCCCGCCGCCGCCTGCAGCAGCAGGAACAGCCCGACCAGGGCGGCCGCGCCGTACGCCAGAGTCCGGGTCAGGTCGGCCCGCCTGACGGTGGCGCTGCCGGACACCTCGGCGTGGTACTCGTACGGCATCGGCATGGCCGCCAGCCGCGACCGCACGGCGGCCACGACCGAATCGGGGTCGCCGGTGACCTTCGCGGCCACCTCGACGTCGCGTTCCACGCCGTCGTGGGTGATCGCGGTCGGCTCCGGGGCGACGGTGACCGTGGCCACGTCCTTCAGCGGCACCTGGCGGCCTGACGGCGTGTCGATCAGCATGTCCCCAAGCTCGGTGAGATCGCTGCGGGTTGTCTGCGCCCCCCAGACCACCACGTCGAAGATCTTCGACTGCTCGTAGAGGTTGCCGACGATCAGGCCCGATGTGAGCGTGGTCGCGTCCCTGCGGACGTCACCCGGGCGCAGCCCGTAGCGCAGCGCGGCGTCGAGCTTGACCCTGATGTCCGCGGTGGGCTGCGTGGGGATGGGCCGCACCACCGGGCTCGCCACGCCGGGCACCCCGGCCAGCATGGCCCGCACCTGGTTCGCCTTGTGCTGGAGCGTGGCGAGGTCGGCGCCGAAGACGCGGACCACGAGGTCGTCGTTCTGAGCGGAGGCCACCTGCGCGATCCGGTCGCCCGGATAGGTGCCCAGGTGGGTGCGCAGGCCGGGGTACTCGTGCAGGACGGACTGGATGGCGGCCCTGGTCCGGTCGTAGTCGGCGCCGTCGGCCAGCGTTATCCACATCTCGGCGGAGTTGACGTTGACGAGCTGGTCCGAGCTGATCGCGCGCCCGACGTGCGCACCCACGTCCTGGACTCCCGGCAGCGCGCGCAGCTCCCGGCCGACGGCGCCGACGATCCGGTCCGTCTCCGGCAGCGACGTGCCTGCGACCGTGCTCACCTGGACGAGCAGGTTGCGATCCTGCAATGCCGGGAGCAGGGACCGGCTGCCGATCTGGGGCACCACGGCCAGGGCGGCCACGGCCAGGACCCCTGCCGCCGCCCACGCCCGCCGCGGCCGCAGCTTCGACACCGAGAGCAGCCGGTCGAACAGCCGCCGCACCCCGCCGGCCAGCGGGCCCTCCCGGCCCGCCGCGGTGCCGCGCAGCAGCACGCCCGCGAGCGCGGGCGTCAACGTAAACGCCACCAGCATCGAGGCGAGCACGGCCAGGCCGTAGGTGAGCACGAGCTGACCGCTGAACGCGGTGGCGAGCGTGCCCATGACCAGGAACGGCACCAGCGCGAGCAGGATCGCCAGGGTGGCGAACACCAGCGGGCCGCGGGAGGAGGCGAACGCGGCGAGCACAGTCACGTTCAGCGGGTCTTGCGCCCCGCGGCGCCGGGCGGCCCTCCGGCGGACCGCGTCGATGTCGGCCACGACGTCGTCGATCACCAGGCCTACCGCCGCCGCGAGCCCGACGAGCGTGATCGTGCTGAACGTGGCTCCCCGCAGGTCCAGGACGAGCGCGGCGAGCAGCAGCGACACCGGCACCACGATGAGGGCGATGACCGCCGCGCGCCAGGACGCGAACAGCAGCAGCACCGCGGCCACCAGCAGCACCAGGCCGATGAGCGCGACCGTGCCGGCGTTGCCCAGGGCCGACTCGATGTAGCTGGCAGGCCGGTACACGCGGGTGTCGATGCTGATGCCCTTGAGGCCGGGCGCCATCTCGGCCAGCGCGCCCTCGACGCCCCTTGTGACCTGGAGGGTGTTGGCGCCGGGGAATTTCTCGATCACGAGGAACAGGCCCGGGGCGCCGCGCCCGACCGCGTCCCCGATCAGCGGCTGATGGTCTTCGACGACGTCGGTGACGTCACCGAGCCGCAGCGCTCGGACGCCCTCGACGGGGACCTGGGAGAGCTGCTGCGGCGTGGAGATCGGCGAGATGTGCTGGACCGGCAGGCGCTGGTTGGGTGACTCGACGAAGCCGCCGGTGCCCGGCGTCGACGCCTCGACGAACGTCAGCGGGGACACCCACAGCGCGTTGCCCGTCGTCTCGATCACCTGCGTGAGCGACACGCCCCTGGCGGCCAGCTTCCTCGGGTCGACCCGCACCTGGAGCTGCCGGTCACGCTGGCCGTAGATGGCCACGTTCGCGACGCCCGGCACACCCATGAGCCGGGGCCGGATCTTCCAGCGGGCCAGCACGGACAGGTTCACCAGCGACACCTCGCGCGATGACAGCCCGATCATGGCCACCCGGCTGGCCGATGCCAGCGGCTGGATCATGATCGGCGGGCTGCCCACGTTCGGCAGCGCGTGCGCCTGGGTCATCCGCTCCTGGACCATCTGCCGCGCGGCGTAGATGTTCGTGCCGGGCTGGAAGGTCAGGTCGATCGCGGACAGGCCCGGCATCGAGGACGAGTGAATGGTGTCCAGCCACGGCACGCCGTTGAGCAGGTCCTGCTCCAGCGGAACGGTGATCAGCTGCTCGGTCTCGGCCGCGGACAGGCCGAGCGCCTCCGTCTGGATCTCCACCGAGGGCGGCGTGAACTCGGGGTAGACGTCGACCGGCGCCGAGCGCAGCTGGGCGATCCCGAAGACCACCAGCCCGATCGCCAGCGCGATGACCAGGCGCCCGAACCTGAGGCTCGAGCCGAGAGCCCAGCGCATGACCCGTATCCCCCCTCGGACGACCGTCCCGGCGGTCTGAAACGCTAGGCGTCGCGGGGCCCGCGGTCATCGGCGCACGGGTGGAAGAACTCGCCCGCGAGCATCCTCCCGAGGGTGGAGAAGATCAGCGGCTGCCGCCCAGTCGGATGCCGGCCGCGCGCGGATCGGTAACCTACTGCTCATGGACGAGACGGCGGACACGAACGCGGCGATCTGGCATTCCGCCGAGACGGTCCGCGCGTGGGCCGCGGAAGAGGAGCAGCGCGACCGCGGCCGTGCGCCGCAGCGGCGGCTCATGGCCCGCCTGCTGCCGTTCGGGGAACGGGATGCGTTCACGTTCCTCGACCTCGGCGCGGGGACCGGCGCCGCCTCGCGCGCGATCCTCGCCCTGTACCCGGCCAGCACCGCGGTGCTGGCCGACTTCTCCGCCGAGATGATGCGGCAGGGCGAGCATGAGCTGCAGCCGTTCGCGGGACGTTACCGGTATGTCGAGTTCGACATGTCGGCCGGTGAGTGGCCCGCGGCGATCCCGGCGTCGCTCGACGCGGTGGTGAGCTCGCTCTTCGTGCACCACCTGGCCGACGCGCGCAAGCAGGGCCTGTTCGCCGAGATATTCGGCCGCCTCGTCCCCGGCGGCTGGTTCCTCAACTACGACCCGGTGCGCCCGGACGATCCCGTGGTGGAGGCCGCGTGGCAGCGGGCGAACGACCGCGACGACCCGGAGGCGGCCGCCCGCCGGCATCATCGAACGCCGCAGGAGCAGGCCCGCTGGGAGAACCACGTCCGCTACATGATTCCCCTCGCCCGGCAGCTGGAGTACCTGCGGTCGGCGGGTTTCGCGGGCATCGACGTCTACTGGAAACGGCTGGACTACGTCATCTACGGCGGGTGCCGCCCGCGCTGACGGGCTCAGTATGCGAATTCGATCCGTGCACGATTGTGATATGCCAGGAACTCTCCAGCAGGCGATCGACGCCACCACTGTGGCGATGCTTCGCGCCCGGGGCAGCTACAAGTGGACGGCGCCGGGGCCTGACGGGCTCGGGGCGGCCGTGGCCGAGATGGACTTCGGCGCCGCGCCGGCGATCCTCGACGCGCTCGCCGGGCTGACCGCCGACGCCAACTTCGGTTACCTGCCGTCGTCTCTCGCGGACGAGCTGGCCGCAGCCTGCGCGGAGTTCGAACGGCGCCGCCACGGCTGGGACGTCGGTCCCGCGCAGGTCCGCCACGTCCCGGACGTGATCAAGGGGCTCGAGATAGCGATCACGAGTTTCTCGCGCCCGGGCTCGCCGGTCATCCTGCCCACGCCCGCCTACATGCCGTTCCTCGCCGTGCCTGGCTATCTCGGCCGGGAGATCATCCAGGTGCCGATGCTCGATCATGCCGGGTTCTTCAGGCTCGACCTCGACGCTATCGCCGCTGCGTTCCGCGCCGGGGGAGACCTGCTCATCTTCTGCAGCCCGTACAACCCGCTCGGACGGGTCTTCACCCGGGAGGAGATGACGCAGCTGACCGAGGTCGTCGAACGGCACGGCGGCCGGGTCTTCGCCGATGAGATCCACGCCCCGCTCGTGTACCCGGGGGCGCGCCACATTCCCTACGCGTCCACCTCCGAGGCCGCCGCGTCGCACACCCTGACCGCCGTGTCCGCCTCCAAGGCGTGGAACCTGCCCGGCCTCAAGTGCGCGGAGGTGATCCTCAGCAACGAGCCCGACCGGCAGCGGTGGGAGCAGCTGGACAGGTTCGCCTGGCGCGGCGCGAGCAATCCCGGCGTCGTGGCC
The DNA here is from genome assembly GCA_035934395.1 of Streptosporangiaceae bacterium. Classification (GTDB taxonomy): domain Bacteria; phylum Actinomycetota; class Actinomycetes; order Streptosporangiales; family Streptosporangiaceae; genus JASHPR01. Next base: position 403 of record DASYXX010000319.1, on the reverse strand, counting down.
AGCATCGCCGCGTTCCGGCACGGCGAAGCCTGGCTGGACGAGGTCGTCGCCTACCTCGACGACAGCCGCCGGCTGCTGGCCGGCCTGCTGCGCCGCCATCTGCCGCAGGTACGCTACCGCCCGCCCGACGGCACGTACCTGGCCTGGCTCGACTGCACCGCGATGGATCTGCCCGGCTCGCCCGGCGCCCTGGTCACCGACCGCGCCCGCGTCAGCGTGGTGGACGGGCCCGCGTTCGGCGAGGGCGGGCCGGGAGCCTTCCGGCTCAACTTCGCCACGCCCCAGCCGATCCTGGCCGAGATGGTCGAACGCGCGGCCACCGCCCTGAGCGAGGGCCAGTGACCCCGATCCGCACCGCGATCCGCGTTGAGGGGATCGTCCAGGGCGTCGGCTTCCGCCCGTT
>DASYXX010000311.1:0-6756 GCA_035934395.1 Streptosporangiaceae bacterium | reverse complement strand
CACCTCCCAGAGCCGGAACCAGCGGCTGTCCGGCTGGGTCGCGGGAAGGTAGCCGAGCCCGGCGGCCAGGATGTCGGTCTGGCTCTCGACGGTGAGAACGGGAGTTCCGATGTCGGTCCGGGTCCGTGCCACCGCGGGCATCCGCGGCGTGACCTGTGGCGCCTGGGAGATCGGGACGGCGTCAGCGCCCCGGCTGTGGATCAGGAACCCGTGGAACAGCCGGTCGAGCGGCTGGATCGCGTTGGCATAGGTGACCATCCGCCCAGCCGACTGCGACTCGCCGTCGGCGATCAGCACCCGGGCGTGCAGCGGGCCGAGCGGGCGGGCCCCGTGCGGGTGCAGCAGCGCCTGCGCGGCCTGGGAGAAGATGCTGTAGGAGAACGTGTCTCCCGGATGATCCAGCGAGCGATAGCGGAACGGGTCCCAGTGCGTCAGCCCGAATGGCCCCTGGACCCCCAGTTGCTGGGCCGAGACGCCCACCCACGCGTACCCCGCGCGCACCAGCTCCTGGCTCGCGTAGAGGAAGTCAGGATCGACGTCGACGGCGAAGCTGACGTTCAGCCACTCGACCACGACCGTGCCGTTGAAGCGGGCCGGGTCGGCGGGCCGCCGGACCAGGATCCGCGTCTCGTACGGCGCGGTCTCGGCCGGGCGGGCCGTCCAGCGGCCGTCGCTGCCCCAGGTGCCGACCTGCCGGTAGCCGGTCGCAGTTCCTTTTATGAAGAACTCCTGCTCGGTGTAGCCGGCCAGGCCGAGCGGCACCGGCGAGGAGGTGAACGGGTGGTGGTGGAGGCCGCCGGTGATAGGCCCGATCACCAGCGGGCTCGGCACGTGCTCGCGCGGTCGTCCGGCCGGGCTGGCCAGCGCCCCGCCGGGCTGGGTGGCGACCGCTGCGTGGGCGGGCCTCAGCGTATGCGCCGCGCCCGCGGTCTGCGCGGCGGCCGATCCGGCGGATACCAGCGCGGCCACGGTCGCCGCGGCCACGGCCATCTGGCCGAGCCGCACCGGGATGCCAGTGATCATAGTTTCGGACCTTTCCTTGCGCGTGATCTATTCGGCTGAATGGGCGCCCATATAGTCGGCTAGTCGTACGCTTTAGGCCCAGCAGGTGTCAAGACAATACGAACGCATCTTTTACATGGCGTTTCATCGATTTCGGCGAGGCCGGGAGGACCACGATGGCGGACTTCGTCGGGGCCATCGATCAGGGGACGACCAGCACCCGTTTCATGATCTTCGATCACGATGGCAACGAGGTGGGCCGGCATCAGCTTGACCACGAGCAGATCCTGCCGAGACCGGGCTGGGTCGAGCACGACCCCGCGGAGATCTGGGCCGCCACTCGCGCCGTGGTCGAGACCGCGCTGCGCCGGGCGCGGCTTCGCGCCGCCGACCTGGCCGCGGTCGGGATCACCAACCAGCGGGAGACGTCCGTGGTCTGGGACCGGTCCACCGGCCGGCCCTGCTACAACGCGATCGTCTGGCAGGACACCCGCACCGACCGCATCGCCAGCGCGCTCGAGCGCGGCGGCGCGGGCCAGATCATCCGGGGCAAGGCCGGGCTGCCCCCGACGACCTATTTCTCCGCCGGGAAGATCCAGTGGATCCTGGAGAACGTCGACGGGGTCCGCGAGGCCGCCGAGGCCGGTGAGGCGATCTTCGGGACCATTGACTCCTGGCTGCTGTGGAACCTGACCGGCGGCCCGGACGGCGGCGTGCACGTCACCGATCCCACCAACGCCAGCCGCACCATGCTCATGGACCTCGAGACGCTCAGCTGGGACGACGAGCTGCTGGCGCTGTTCGGGGTGCCGCGGGCAATGCTGCCGGAGATCCGGCCGTCCGCCTGCCCGGCGCTCTACGGGCGGACCCGGGCGGCGGGGCCGTTCGGCGCGGAGGTCGCGCTGTCCGGCAATCTCGGCGACCAGCAGGCGGCGACCGTCGGGCAGGTCTGCTTCGGCGTCGGTGAGGCCAAGAACACGTACGGCACGGGAAACTTCCTGCTGCTCAACACCGGCACCGAGCTCGTGCGGTCCTCCCGCGGGCTGCTCACCACCGTGTGCTACCAGCTCGGCGACAACGCCCCGGTCTACGCGCTCGAGGGCTCGATCGCGGTAACCGGCTCGGCCGTGCAGTGGCTGCGCGACCAGCTCGGGATCATCTCCGGCGCCGCGGAGAGCGAGTCGCTGGCCCGCCAGGTAGCCGACAACGGCGGCGTCTACTTCGTCCCGGCCTTCTCCGGCCTGTTCGCGCCGTACTGGCGGTCCGACGCCCGGGGGGTGATCGTCGGCCTGTCCCGCTACAACACCAAGGCTCACCTGGCCCGGGCGACGCTGGAGTCGATCTGCTATCAGACCAAGGACGTCGTGGTCGCCATGCAGGCCGACTCCGGGGTCACCCTGGACGTGCTCCGGGTCGACGGCGGTGTCACGGCGAACGAGCTGGCCATGCAGCTGCAGTCGGACATCCTCGGCGTCCCCGTGTCCCGGCCCGTCGTGGCGGAGACCACCGCGCTCGGCGCCGCCTACGCCGCCGGACTCGGCGTCGGGTTCTGGCGGTCGACCGACGAGCTCGCGGCGAACTGGCACGAGGCCAGGCGCTGGGAGCCGACGTGGACCGGCGACCAGCGGGCCGTCGGGTACGCGGGCTGGCAGAAGGCCGTCGAGCGCACCCTCGGGTGGGTGGACGTGGGCTGACCCGGTTTACTCCCGGCCCCGGTACCGGTGGCGTTACGGAGAATCGATAAGCCCGCAGGCCCGGTGCAGCTCCTCGCGGCTGGCCAGCTTGACCCGGGCACCGCGGCCGAGGGACGCGGCCAGCTCCTTCTCCGCGGTCTCGATCTTCAGCCAGTCGGCGTAGCTGACCGGCCGGATCCCGCGGGCCGCCAGCACCCCGAAGAACGACGCGGTCCCGGCCGCGTCCGTCGCGGCCGCCCAGTCCTCGGGATCGGGAAGGCGCAGCAGGCCGGGCCGGGGCAGCTGGACGTCGCCAGGGCCGGGGCCCCCGGCCAGGTCGGCGAGCAGCGACCGAACGGTCTGCGCGGCATCGGACTTGTTGGTCCCGATGACCCCTGTGGGCCCGCGCTTGAGCCAGCCGGACACGTACTCGCCCGGCAGCGGGGCCCCGTCGGGGCCGAGCACCCGGCCTTCGGCGTTCGGGACGACGAACGAGCGGTCGTCGAACGGGACACCGGGCAGCGGCACGCTCTGGTAGCCCACGCTGCGCAGCACCATCTGCACCGGGAGGGTCTCGAACGAGCCCGTCCCGGTGACCCGGCCGCTGTCGTCCATCCTGGTGCGCTCCAGCGTGAGGCCGGTGACTCGCTCCGGCCCGTGAATCTCGGTCGGCTTCAGCCAGAACCGAATGGTCAGCCGCCGGGCGCTCCCCGTGGCCGGGCGCGCGGCCCAGTCCTTGATCACCGCGTAGTTGCCGCGCACGTGCCGGTCGCTGGTGGCCAGCCGGGCGCTCTCGCCGGTCGGGTCGAAGGCGTCCAGGTCGGCCTCGCCGTCACCGACGACCATGTCCACGCCGTCGAGCTCGCCGAGCTCGCGCAGCTCCTTCGTGGTGAACTTGGCCTGGGCCGGCCCGCGGCGGCCGATCATGTGCACCTCGCGGACCTTGCTGGCCATCAGCGCGTCGAGCACCGGCTGCGAGACGTCGGTGTGCCGCAGCTCGTCCGGGTTGCGGGTCAGGATCCTGGCCAGGTCCACGGCCACGTTGCCGACGCCGATGACCGCGACAGACTCGGCGTCCAGGAGGAACGCGCCCGGGTCCACGTCGGGGTGGCCGCAGTACCAGTTGACGAAGTCGGTGGCCGCGACGCTGCCCGGCAGGTCCTCGCCGGGGATGCCCAGGCGCCGGTCGCGCATCGCGCCGGTCGCGTAGACCACGGCGTCATAGTGAGCCAGCAGGTCCTCGCGGGTCACGTCGTCGCCGAGATGCACGCCGCCGACGAAGCTGACGCCCTCGTGCTCGAGCACGCCGCGCAGGTACTCCGCGATCGACTTGATCGACGGGTGGTCGGGGGCCACGCCGTACCGGACCAGGCCGTACGGCGTGGGCAGCCGGTCCAGCACGTCGACCCTGATCGGCTGCGCGGGCTCGAGCACGGCGGCCTGCTTGATCAGCGCCTCGGCGGTGTACAGGCCGGCCGGGCCGGAGCCCACGACCGCGACGTGGAGAGTTCTCATGATTAACGATTGTCGTCTATCACGCGGGCTGGTCCTGGGCGAGTTCGGGGGTTCGCCGCGCGACGGCCTCGGTGATGGCCCGCGCCAGGTGCTGCGGAGCCAGGCCGAGGTCGTCGAGGATCTGGCCGCGATCGCCGTGGTCCAGGAACTCCTGGGGCAGCCCGAACGTGCGCACCGGGGTCTCCACGTCATGATCGCGTAGCAGGCGGCACACCGCGTCGCCGAATCCGCCGGCCCGGCCGTTGTCCTCGGCGGTCACCACGAGCCGGTGCTCGCGGGCCGCGCCCGCCAGCGCCTCGTCCAGGGGCTTGACCCAGCGCGGGTCGATGACCGTGACCCCGATGCCGTGGTCGGCGAGCCGCTCCGCGGCCTGCGCGCAGGTGACCGCCAGCGGCCCGGCGCCCAGCAGGAGCACGTCGCGCGCCGCGCCGCTGGCGGGCCTGGCCAGCACGTCCATGCTGCCCAGCTTGCCGATGGCCTCGATCTCCGCGCCGACCGTGCCCTTGGGGTAGCGCAGCACGGTCGGGCCGTCGCTCACCGCCACCGCCTCGTTCAGCAGCTCGCCGATGCGGGTCGCGTCCCGCGGCCAGGCGATCTTCAGCCCGGGCACCACCTGAAGGATCGAGCCGTCCCACATGCCGTGGTGACTCGCGCCGTCCGGGCCGGTCACTCCCGCCCGGTCCAGCGCGATCGTCACCGGCAGCCTGTGCAGCGCCACGTCCATCAGCAGCTGGTCGAAGGCCCGGTTCAGGAACGTCGCGTAGATCGCGACCACCGGGTGCAGGCCGCCGATGGCCATGCCCGCCGCGCTCGTCATCGCGTGCTGCTCGGCGATGCCGACGTCGAACACCCGGTCGGGGAAGGCCCGCGCGAACGCGCCGAGGCCGGTCGGGTGGAGCATCGCCGCGGTGATCGCCACCACGTCCGGGCGCCGGGCGCCGATCGCGACGAGCTCGTCGCCGAACACCTCCGACCAGGTCCGCCGCGCCGTGACGGACGGGGGGGCGGCGACGTGAACGGGCGCGCCAGCGGGCACCTGGTGCAGGCAGTCTTCCTCGTTCTGCTCGGCGAGCGGGTAGCCGAACCCCTTCCGGGTGATCACGTGCACCAGCACCGGGCCGCCGAAGTCCGCGGCCCGGCGCAGCGCGTGCTCGACCATCTGCTCGTCGTGGCCGTTGATGGGCCCGAGGTATTTCAGCCCGAGGTCCTCAAAGAGGACCTGGGGCTGCAGCACGTCCTTGATGCCCTTCTTGATCCCGTGCAGCGTGTCGTAGATCGGCATCCCGAACACCGGCGTGTGTGACAGCGTGGTTTTGATGTAGTCGAGGACCTGCTCGTAACGCTGGGACACCCGCACGCTCGCCAGGTGGTCGGCGAGGCCGCCGATCGTCGGCTGGTAGGAACGGCCGTTGTCGTTGACCACGATCACGATGCGGCTGTCCCTGGCCACCGCGATGTTGTTCAGGGCCTCCCAGGCCATGCCGCCGGTCAGCGCGCCGTCGCCGATGACCGCTACCACGGTGCGGTCGGTCTCGCCGCGCAGCCGGTAGGCCTTGGCCAGCCCGTCGGCGTAGCACAGGCTGGTGGACGCGTGTGAGTTCTCGACCATGTCGTGCTCGGACTCGGCCCGGCTCGGGTAACCGGACACCCCCCCGGCCTGCCGCAGCGTCCCGAACTCGGCCACCCGGCCGGTGAGCAGCTTGTGCACGTACGCCTGGTGCCCGACGTCGAACACGATCGGGTCGACCGGCGAGTCGAACACCCGGTGCAGCGCGATGGTCAGCTCGACCACGCCCAGGTTCGGTCCCAGGTGACCGCTGGTTCTGGATACGGTCTCGATCAGCACGTCGCGAATCTCGCTGGCCAGCCGGGGCAGCTCGTCCGGGCTGAGCCTCCTCAGGTCCCGCGGGCTCGAGATCGTCTCCAGCAGCGTCACTGGCTAAGCTCCTCCGTGGTCGCCGGGCCGCCGGACCAGCCGGCCGGCCCGTCCTGCGGTGCGGGCAGGCGGCGGTTCCGTCCCGGAATGCACAGAGTCTAGTGGGGCCCGCGCGGGCCACCCGACACGGCCGTCAGGCGCGTTGTATCCGCTACGGGGCGCCGACCGCCGCGCCTGCGGCGGGGGCCGGGAGCTTCCGGGCTGTCCCGGCCCCGGCCAGCTCGGGCATCCCGGCCATCCTGGCCACCGCGGTCGCGACCGCCGGGGCGAGTTCCCAGATGCCGGGCTGGCCCAGGGCCAGGACCGGCAGCCGCAGCGGCCGCGGGTCCGCGACCAGCCAGTGGTAGGAGCCCGTGAAAGCCCACTTGCCGCAGTTGCACGGCCGGCCCGAGATGCCCGCCGTGCAGATGCCCTCCAGGCTGACCACGGCGACTATGCCGCCGATGGCCGCCACCGGGTCGGCCGAGTTTCCGCTGGCCTCCCTGATGGCCTGGTTCCGCACGTACCTGCTCTCTGCGCGGCGCGAGGCGTAGATCGCCAGCGGTCCCCGGTAGCCGGTGTTCGTGGTGTGGTTAAGGTGCGTCTTGTGCCCGCGGGCAATCGCCCAAGCCCATGGCTGAGGCACACTAA
>DASYXX010000293.1:0-1703 GCA_035934395.1 Streptosporangiaceae bacterium | reverse complement strand
GGCCGGGCCGGCGACCGGCTGGGCCGCCGCCGCGTGTTCGTCTTCGGGCTGCTGCTGTTCGCCGCCGCGTCATTCGTCGGCGGGTTCGCCACCAGCCAGGCGTGGCTGCTCACCGCCAGGGCCGTGCAGGGAGTCGGTGGCGCCGTGATCGCGCCGACCGCGCTGTCGCTGATCACCACGAACTTCCCCGAGGGCGCGCCGCGCAACCGGGCGCTGGGTGTGTACTCGGCCATGGCGGGCGGCGGCGGCGCGGTCGGCCTGCTGCTCGGCGGGATCCTGACCACCTACGCGTCGTGGCGGTGGGTCTTCTTCGTCAACGCACCCATCGGGCTGCTGGTGGCCGCGGCCGCGCCGCGGGTGCTGTCCGAGTCGGCCCGCCGGCCGGGCCGGATCGACATACCCGGAGCGGTGACAGGCACGGCGGGCGTCGCGCTCCTGGTCTACGGCCTGTCCAAGGCCGCCACCGGGCAGGACGGGGTCTCCCACTGGGGCGACACCCAGACCGTGATATCGCTGGTCGCGTCGGCGGTGCTGCTGGTCGCGTTCGTGATGATCGAGCTGCGTACCCCGGATCCGCTGCTGCCGATGCGGATCCTGTCCGACCGGAACAGGTCCGGCTCCTACCTGATCATGCTGTGCATCGGCACCGCGATGTTCGGCCTGTTCTTCTTCCTCACGCTGTTCTCGCAGACGGTGCTCGGGTACAGCGCGATCCGGTCGGGCGTGGCCTACCTCCCGTTCGCCGTGGGGATCGTCGTCGCCTCGACGTTTGCGTCCCAGATGATCGGCCGGGTGGGCGCCCGGCCACTGATGCTGGCCGGCTCCGCCGCGACGGCGGGCGGCATGTTCTGGTTTTCCCGCCTGACCGAGCACGCCGGCTACTTCGGCCAGTTGTTCCCGCCGATGCTGGTGACCTCCATCGGGCTGGGCCTGCTCTTCGTCCCGCTGTCCCTGGTGGCGCTGCACAGCGTCGAGGAGCAGTACGCCGGCGCCGCGTCCAGCCTGCTCAACACCGGCCAGCAGGTGGGCGGGGCGATCGGGCTCGCCGCCCTGGGCACGGTCGCCTGGACCGCCGTGGCGAACAGCCTGAGGAACCCCCGCGCCTCCATCGCGTCCGGGGTACCCCCCTCACAGCTGGTACACCACGCGCTGGCCACCGGGTTCTCCCGCGGCTTCCTCGTCGCGGCCATCATCGCTCTGCTTGCCTTCGTCGTCGCGCTGGCCACGATCCGGATCCGCCGCCAGGATCTGGTCGGCGCCCAGCAGCCGCCGCCCGAGGTGGCCGAGGCCGAGCCCGCTGTGCTCCAGCGTCACGAGGGCCAACTGGCGCTCGCCGCTGCCATCCGCCCCTGCCGGCCCTGCTAGCGGTTTCCCGCTAGCCCGCCCCGGCGGCTCGCCATCGGGCACCGGGTGGATGGCCCGTCGTGCCGGTAACAGGCGGATCAGAGGGCCGTCCACCTTGCTCGAGCGTGGCCCGAGGGCGGCGGCCAGCTGGCCGCGGCGCCGAGCGCCTAGCCGTCTCCCGCGCGGTAGGCCTCGAGCACATCGGCGTCGAAGCAGGTGCGGTCGCCGCTGTGGCATGCGGCGCCGACCTGGTCCACCTTGACCAGCACCACGTCGGCGTCGCAGTCGAGCGCGACCGACTTCACCCACTGGGCGTGACCGGAGGACTCCCCCTTCACCCAGTACTCCTGCCGGCTGCG
>DASYXX010000278.1:0-3905 GCA_035934395.1 Streptosporangiaceae bacterium | reverse complement strand
GAGCTGAAGCTCTGCATGATCCACGGCGCGGATCCGTGGTGGGACACGGCGATCCGGCTGATGCTCAAGTACCCGAACCTTCACCTGATGACCTCGGCCTGGGCCCCGAAGTACCTGCCGCAGAGCCTGCTGCACTTCATGCGGAGCCGCGGCAAGGAGAAGGTGATCTTCGCCTCGGACGCGCCGGTGCTTTCGATCACCCGCACGGTCGGCGAGGCGGTCAAGCTGGACCTCCCGCCGGAGGTCTTGGACAACTACCTGTACGCGAACGCGCAGCGGTTCTTCTTCGACCGGCTGGCGGCGCACCCGCCCCGCTCCAGCGGCACCTGAGGGAGGAAAGATCATGACCGTGGGCTTGCTCCCCGCGCTCACCGACGAGCAGGCGATGCTCCTCGACGCGACGGTGCGGTTCATCGAGGCGGAGTTCCCGATGGAGGCGGTGCGTGAGCGCGCCGACGGGGGAGGGGGGCCGGACGCCGGCTACCTTCCGGCGGCGGCAAGGCTGGGGTGGCTCGGGATGCTGGCCGACGAGGCGCACGGCGGGGGCAGCGCCTCGGGCAACGGGCTGCTCGACGCGGCGATCATCGCCGCCGAGCGGGGGGCCAGGCTCCAGCCGGGACCGTTCGCCGGCCACAGCGTGGTCGTGCACGCGCTGTCGAAGGCGGGATCGCCCGGCCAGCGCGACGTGCTGGCCGGCCTGGTCGAGGGGCGCTGCTGGGCGACGTGGGTCGCCGACGGCAGCGGCGCCGGCCCGGCGGGGCAGCACGTCGCCCTCCGCGACGAAGGGGACGGCCTCCTGCTCGACGGCACCGCGGACGGCGTGCCCGATGCGGTCGACTGCGAGTGGCTGCTGGTCGCCGCGTCGGGGCGGGGCGGCCTGGCCCAGGTCCTCGTGCCGGCCGGGGCGCCCGGCGTCTCGGTGCGCCGGCTCGAGGGCCTCGACCTGACCCGGCGCTGGTGCGCCGTCGAGCTGAACGGGGTGCGCCTGCCCGCCGAGGCCATCGTCGGCGTGCCGGGGCGGCCGACCGAGCAGCTGGTCAGGAGCCAGGCGGAGATCGGCTGCGTGCTGTCGGCGGCCGAGGCGGTCGGCGCGATGGACGCGAACTTCCGCCTGGCGCTCGACTACGCCAAGTCGCGCATCGCGTTCGGACGCCCGATCGGGTCCTTCCAGGCGATCAAGCACGTCCTGGCCGATTCGAGCCTGTTCCTCGAGATGTCCAAGGGCATCGTGGCCGCCGCGGCCGGCGCCCTGGGCCGTGGCGCGCCGGACGGCCCTGCCCTGGCCCACGCGGCCAAGTCGTTCGTCGGGGAGCGCGGCATCGAGCTCACGCACGCCTGCTTCCAGGTCTTCGGCGGCATCGGGTACACCTGGGAGCACGACCAGCACCTGTTCATGCGGCGCCTCGCCGCGGAGGCGGCCGCGTTCGGACCGCCCGCCTGGCACCGCGAGCGGCTCTTCGACGTGGCGGGGGTGGGCTGATGTCCCGCCCTGCCGCCGGCGACGCGCCGGCCGTGGCCGTCCCCGAGCCCGAGGATTACCGGAAGCAGGCTCGCGCCTGGATGGAGGCGAACCTCCAGCGCCGCGCCGACACCCGGTCACCGGTGCTCGGGGCCAGCGAGGACAAGACCGCCGAGGGGATCGCCCCCGAGCGCAGGCTCCAGCGCCGGCTCTACGAGGCCGGGTACGCGGGCATCACCTGGCCGGCCCGGTACGGCGGCCAGGGCCTGGGGCCGGCGCACCAGGGCGCGTTCGACGAGGTCGCCCGGCACTACGTGCTGCCCGACTTCGGCATCGTCGGCGGCACCACCTTCGGCGTCTGCGCGCCGACCATGCTCGCCCACGCCTCACCGGCCTTCCTGCAGCGGCATATCCCGAAGATCCTCGCGGGCGAGGAGCTGTTCGCGCAGTTCTTCTCGGATCCCGAGGCCGGCTCGGATCTCGCCGGGGTGCGGACCCAGGCCGTGCGCGACGGCGACCGCTGGATCCTCAACGGCTCGAAGATCTGGAGCAGCGGCGCCTACTACGCCGACTACGGCATGTGCCTGGCCCGCACCGACTGGGACGTGCCCAAGCACCGCGGCCTGACCTGGTTCGCGGTGCCCGCCACGGCGAAGGGCGTGACGGTCCGGCGGATCAGGCAGATCAACGGCAATGCCGAGTTCTGCCAGGAGTTCTTCGACGACGTGGAGCTCACCGACGACGACGTCATCGGCCCGGTCAACGGCGGCTGGACCGTCACCCAGACGATGCTGTTCTTCGAGCGCGGCGGCGGAGGGGCCGCAGGCCGGATGACGACCCGCGGCGGCATCGCCCCCGACCTGACCGAGCTCGCCGCCGCCGCCGGGCGGCTCGACGATCCCCTGGTCCGTGACCTGATCGCCCGGGCTCACGTCGACGACCTGGTTCGCGACGCCTTCCAGGCCCGTCTCGGGGGCCTGGTGGCGGCGAACCCCGCCCTCGCGGCCAGCCTGGCCTCCTACGGGAAGCTCGCGACGGGCACCTTCGACCCGATCCGCGCGAACCTGGCCTTGCAGGTGGGCGGCGTTCATGCGCTGGCCTGGGACCGGTCCCCGTCGCCCGGCGCCGACGCGGCGACAGGGCTGCTGAACAGCCGCATCCTGTCGATCGCCGGCGGCTCGAACGAGATGCAGCGCAACGCCATCGGCGAACGGGTGCTCGGCCTGCCGCGAGAGCCGGCCTTCGACACCCGCAAGCCGTTCCGCGACGTGCTCCGCGACGCACAGAACTGGTCGGGCCAGGTCGGCTAGCCATGCCGGACTTCCCTAACGGCGTCGGGTACTCCGTCCTCAAGCAGGCTGCCTCTCACGGCGAGTCCGTCACCGACTGGCGGACCCGCATGATAGGACGTTCGATCGGGCCGGCCGCGGACCGCGCGATCAGCCGCGGGCACGCGATCATCTCCGCCGCGGCGCGCATCATCTACCGCTCGGGAGGCGACGACTTCACGATGCGAAAGGTCGCCGACGAGGCGGGGCTCTCGCTGCGCGCGCTCTACCAGCACTTCTCGGGCAAGGACGATCTGCTCGTCGCGCTGTTCGAGGAGTCGCAGGTCGTCTTCGCCGGGCTCATCGAGCGGCACGCGGCGCGCTACGCCGACCCGCTCGACAGGCTCGGCGCCGCGCTCTACTTCGCCACCGACCCCCGCCAGCACACCGACCGCGACTACAACGCGGCGCTCACCCGCTACGTCGTGCGCGCGTCGATGACCGCGGCGGAGCAGGTCGGCCACGCCCGGCGGCCAGTGATCGAGGTCCTCACGCGGCTCATCAACGAGGCCATGCTGGCCGGTGAGCTGGAGCCGGGCGACCCCGAGGCCGCCGCGGCCAGCATCAGCCTGGCCTACGCCTCGTACCAGTTCAGCACGTACCTGGGCAACTCCATCGGGGCGGCGCTCCCGGCGAACGAGAAGCTCATCCAGTTCTGGCTGCAGGGCATGGGCGCGCGCCTGCCAGCGGGCTGGGAGGAGCGGCTGCGCGTCACCGATGACGAGGCGCTCAGCTACCGCCGCGAATCCGAGCACGCCGCGGGAACCGTCTCCGGGGTGTGACGAGTCGGCCCGAGCGCAGGCTACCGGCGGCGGTAGGCCGTGGAGCGCATACCATGGGCGGCTCACTGGCTACGGGGCGATCCCGATCCGCGCCACGGGCTCGGCGGGTGCCTGCCGGCGGTGGAGGGCGCGCGCGAGGGAGTGCAGCAGGACGTTGCGGATCTCCCGGGGATCGATGAGCTCGTCGAAGCCGACGGACTGCGCCGACCGGTACGACGCCTCGACCTCCATGGCCCGGAGCAAGGCCGCCTCGTCGGCATCGGAGCCCCTCGCCCGGCTCATCGCCGCCGCGCCCATCGCGCCCATCGTCGCGCCCGGAAAGGCGAACACGCCCGA
>DASYXX010000275.1:0-1901 GCA_035934395.1 Streptosporangiaceae bacterium | reverse complement strand
GCCTTCGTTCAGCTACCCGAAGATTTCTACATCGAGTATAATCTTATATCGAATGTAATCCCTTCTGGAGGGCAGCGGCTTGGCCGGCCATGCGGGGTTGCGGGAGCGCAAGCGGCGGCAGACCCGCCAGGCGCTGATCGGTGCCGCGATGCGGTTGTTCGGGGAGAAGGGGTACGACCAGACCACGGTGGCCGAGATCGCCGCGGCCGCGGGCGTGTCCACCAAGACCTTCTTCAACTATTTCGCCAGCAAAGACGAGGTTGTGTTCCCGCACCTGTCTGACCGGATCGGCCGGGCGGTCAGCATCATCGAGCGGCGCCGGCCCGGGGAGGACGTGGCCGATGTCCTGGTCGGGGCCATGGAGGACATGCTGGCCGACGCCGTCAGGGACGAACTGGCCGGCGGGCTTGCCGCGGCCCGGCTGCCCCTGCTCATGTCGGTCCCGGCGGTGCAGGCGGCCACCCTGCGCCGCTATTTCCTGGCCGAAACCCGGCTCGCTGAGGCGCTTCACCGCGCCTGGCCCGACACCTTCGACCTGCCGGCTGCGGCTGCGGTCATCGGCTCACTGATGGGCGCGGTCCTCGCCGCCGCGCTCGTCAGCCTCGAACGCGGCGGCACCCCCGGCCAGGTGCAAGCGGCGGCCCGGCGTGCCATGGACATCGCCGTCGGCGGGTTGCGCCCGGCCGGGCGCGGCGCTGCCCTATCGGGAGGCGGCCGGGACGGTCCGGTGGATCAGCCGGCCTGGCCTGCTGCGGGAACGGGGATTGGATGCGAATCGTTTTGATCACCATCGGCGCGCGGGGCGATACCGAGCCGTTTGTGGCGCTGGCGGTCCGGCTGATGCGCGGCGGCCACAATGTCAGGCTGGCTGCCCGCCCCGATTTCGCCGGCCTTGCCGCCGGCTACGGCGTGGACTTCGCGCCGCTGGGCCGCCCGTATCAGCCGTTCATCGCCGGCGCCGCGCAGGCCTCGGCCCTCGGCTCGGGTCACCTGCTGCGCCAGGCCCGGTACGGGCTGACACAGCGGAGGTACTTCTCTGACGGGCTCAGCCAGGACGCCTGGCGGGCAGCGCAGGGCGCCGAGGCCATCATCTACAAGTACAGCTGGATCACCGGGTACACCATCGCCGAGAAACTCGCCGTCCCGCGTGCCGCGGCCATGCTCTTCCCGCTGACCCCGACCCGCGCGTTCCCGAGCTTCCTGGTGGGCAAAGGCACAGACCGCGGGCCGGCGGCCAACCGGGCGCTATGGAGCCTGACCGGCCAGGCCGTGTGGCAGCTGCTCCGCCACGACGACGCTAAGCTGCGCCGCCAGCTCGGGCTGCGCCCACTGCCGCCCCCGGGCCCGCTACCGCGGCAAGAGCACCAGGCCATGCCGCTGTATTACGCCTACAGCCCCACAGTGCTGCCACGCCCCGCCGACTGGCCGGAGCGCATGCACGTGACCGGTTACTGGTTCCTTGACCCGCCCCCCACCTGGCAGCCTCCGGACGGCCTGACCCGGTTCATCCGCGGCGGGCCGCCGCCGGTGTCAATCGGGTTCGGCAGCATGGCCAGCCGCGACCCGCAGGCCTCACTGCAACTTGCCCTGGCCGCGCTGGCAACCTCTGGCCAGCGCGGCGTGCTGCTCAGCGGGTGGGCAGGCATCGGCCATGACAGTCCGCTGCCCCGGCACGTCTTCGCCGCCGACACCATCCCGCACAGCTGGCTGTTCCCGCAGATGGCCGCGGTCGTCCACCACGGCGGGGCGGGCACCACCGGCGCTGCGCTCCGCAGCGGAGTCCCGGCGGTCATCACCCCGCTGGCCGCTGACCAGCCCAGCTGGGCACGAACCGTCCACCAGCTCGGAGCCGGGCCGCCCCCGATACCCTTCCCAGCGCTCACCGCCGAACGGCTGGCAGC
>DASYXX010000258.1:0-4500 GCA_035934395.1 Streptosporangiaceae bacterium | reverse complement strand
TCATCATCGTGTTCGTCAGCGCTCCGATCGGCGCCCTGGTGTACCTGTTCGCGGGCCGGGAACCGGACCGCCACGATCCCCCGGCGGTTCTAGGTCAGCCGGGCGCGCCGCCGTCCGCCCGGCCGGTCCTGGCCGACGACGGCGCGGCCCAGCCGCCTCGTGACCTTCTGCCCATCCTGAGCACCAGCGGGCTGACCAGGGACTACGGGGGCACCGGCCTCTTCGACGTCGATCTCGTGGTGCCGCGCGGCTCGATCTACGGCCTCGTGGGCCCGAACGGCGCGGGCAAGACAACGCTGCTGTCCCTGCTGGCCGGGACCAGGCGCCCAGGGCGCGGCACAGTATCCCTGACCGTCGCGCGCCGCCGGATCGCGGTCTGCCCGGACCTCCCCGAGTTCGACGGCTGGCTGACCGCGGCCGAGGTCGTCGACCTGGCCCGGTCGCTGGTCGCGCCGGATGCGGACGGCGAGGACGTCGCCGCGGCGCTGCGGGCGGCCGGGCTGGCCGACTCGGCCGGCCGCCGCGTCGGCGGGTTCTCCCGCGGCATGGCCCAGCGGCTCGGGCTGGCGTGCGCGCTGGTCGGCGACCCGGAGCTGCTGATACTCGACGAGCCGACCGCGGCCCTGGACCCAGCCGGGCGAGTCGAGATGCTCGGCCTGGTCGCCGCGATGCGCGGCCGCCGCACCGTCATCTTCTCCAGCCACATCCTGGCCGACGTGCAGCGGATCGCCGACCAGGTGGGCATCCTGCGCGACGGCCGGCTGCTGTACCAGGGCGCCACCCGGGACCTGATCGGCACCTACCTCAAGCCGAGCTGGCTGGTGCGGATCGCCGGCGACCCGGCCCCGGTCGCCGCGGCGATGGCCGGCGAGCGGTGGGCGACCAGGGTGGAGCCGGTCGCGCCCGACACCATCAGGATCGACGCCACGAGCATCGAGGCCGGCGAGCGCGGCATCCCCGCGGTCATCTCCGCCTGTGCCGCCCGCCAGGTCTCCTGCGAGCCCGCGGCGGCCGACCTGGAATCGGCCTTCCTGGCCCTGACCGGAGCGAGCGCCTGAGAGCAGGACAACCATGATCCATAACGTAACGCGGCGGGTCAGGGCCGGCCGGATGAGCCTGTGGCGCCTGGAGTGGCTGCGCCTGACCCGGACGCCGCGGGCGCTCACGCTGGCCGCGGCGTTCGTCTTCTTCGGGCTGCTCGAGCCCGCCCTCACCAGGTACCAGAGCCAGATCCTCGGCCACGTCGGCAACGGCGTCCGCATCTCGTTCCCGCCTGCCACCCCGGCGCAGGGCGTCAGCAGCTACGCCGGCGAGCTCAGCGGCATCGGGCTGATCGTGGTGGTGGTCCTCGCGGCCGGCGCGTTCAGCTTCGACGCCCGGCACGGGCTGGCGACGTTCCTGCGGACCCGGGCGGGGAACATCTGGCAGCTGGTCACGCCGCGCTTCGCCGTCTGGGCCGCCGCCGCCGCGATCGCCTACCTCATGGGCACGCTCGCCGCGTGGTACGAGACCGACCTGCTGATCGGCCCGCCCGCCGCGGGCGCGATGCTCGCCGGGATCGGCTGCGGCGCCGCCTACCTGGCGTTCGCCGTCGCGGTGACCGCGCTGGCCGCGTCCAGCGTCCGTAACACGCTCGCGACCGCGGGCATCGCGCTCGCCGTGCTGCTCCTGCTGCCGATCGCCGGCACCGTCCACGCCGTCGAACCCTGGCTGCCGACCACGCTGGCGAGCGCGCCCGGAGATCTCCTCGCCAGAACGCACCCGCTGGCCTACTACCTGCCCACGTTCGCCGTGACCGTCGCGGCCGGCGCCGCGGCGCTGGCGGTCGCCGTCCTCCGGCTGCGCGCCAGGGAGATCTGAACGCGACGTCAGGCGGTCCGGGCGGTGCCGTCGTCCGGCTCGATGCCGTGCTCGCGGAGCAGGCCACGCAGGCGGTCGAGCTCGCGGTGCAGCCGCTGGTTTTCCGCGATGAGGACCTGACCGCGAACGCTGGCGGTCAGTATCTCCTCCAGCCGCAGCTTGCCGGCCAGGAGCAGCTGTTCCCGATCGCGCAGCGCCGCGGCGCGGTCGAGATCACCCGCAGCGAACGCGGCCTCCTTCTGGCGCTGCACCTGCGCGAGCTCCTCCGCGGCGTCGACCAGGTCGGTGGCCGACTGCTCCTGGGAGCATTCCTGCTCGCATTCGCCGGTCAGGACGGCCAGTACGCTCTCCCGCGCCCGGCCAAGGTCGGCACCGATCCTGACCAGCACCTGGGCGGCGACGCCATGGCCCTCGCGGAGCAGGCCGAGCAGCAGGTGCTCGGTGCCGATGTAGTGGTGCCCGAGCGCCAGAGCCTCCCGCAGTGACAGCTCGAGCACCATCTTGGCCCGAGGCGTGAACGGGATCTGGCTTGCCGGAGGGCTCTGGCCGCGGCCGATGATCTCCACGACCTGGGCTCGGACGTCCTCTCGCGAGACGCCCATCGACTCCAGCGCCTTCGCCGCGACGCCCTCTCCCTCGTAGAGCAGGCCGAGCAGCAAGTGCTCGGTTCCGACATAGTTGTGGCGCAGCAGCCGGGCTTCCTCCTGGGCCAGCTGAACGGCCCGCCTGGCCCGGTCGGTGAACCGCCGGAACCTGCCCGCCGGCTGCGTCCGTACCGTCACCCTTCTGAGGCGCTCGGTAACCAGCAGCGCCGAGCTTCGTATCACCTGTCCCTCCTTCGCGCGAGCCTCGGCACGGTCGCTGGGCCGCAGCCGGGGTGCCAGCCAGTCCGCGACCTGCCGGACGTCGAGCATGCCGGCCGCGAGCTCCGTGACCACCGTCGCGACCGCCCCGGGTGGGTCCGGGTCCACGTCCCAGCCGTTCAGGGCCAGGAACTGCAGCGTGGCCGCGAGCGCGACCTGCTCGTTGCCGCGGCGCAGCGGCCGCTCCCGCACGAGCGCGCGCAGCAGCGCGGCGGCCAGGCCGGCCGGGTCGCCCGGTACGGCGCCGGGGCATACCTGGGCCAGAGCGCGCTCGGCCGCCTCCGGGTCGAGCAGGTCGAGCACCTGGCCGGTATCCAGCCCGAGCGCGCGGCCGGCGATGACGACCAGGTCGGCAAGCTCGAGCCCGATCACTGCTGATCGTCTCTGAGCAGCTCGAGCGCCTGCCGGTGCCGGGCGAGGCTGTCGTCGAGCAGCCGCAGGAACCGCTTGTCGCCGCGGCGCTGCTCCACCAGGGCGGTGATGGCCTCGCGCACGACGTCGGAGACCGAGCGGCCCTCGACCTCGGCCACGGTCTGCAGCCGCTCGGCCAGGTCGTGGTCGAGCCGCAGCAGCAGGTTCTTGGTGCTTCCCGGCTTCATCGGCATGGTGATATCAAGATATCACCATGCAGCGAAGCCCGCCAGCGGGTATGCTCCCGTGTCACCTGGACAGAATTTGATGACAGCTTGGCGACCAGGACAAAAACGCCTAAAGAGTCACGCGCCAGTCCCGAGGGACGACCTCCTGAGCCCCGCGGCGCGCCTCCTGGGCCCGGTCGCCGGCGGTGAGGGAGCGCGGTGGCGACGACCGAGGCCATACGAGACCTGCTCGGCGAGCGGATCCTGATACTTGACGGCGCGTGGGGAACTGCCCTGCAGGGCGCCGGGCTCAGCGCCGGGGACTACCGCGGCGACCGGTTCCGCGACCACCCGCGGGACCTCGCCGGCGACCCGGACCTGCTGAACCTGACCCGGCCGGACGTCATCCTCGGTCTGCACCGCCGGTACCTTGCGGCGGGCGCCGACATCGTCACCACGAACACGTTCACCGCGACCGGGATCGGCCAGGCCGACTACGGCCTGGAGGCCGTGATCCCCGAGATGAACCTGCAGGGAGCGCGGCTGGCGCGGCAGGCGGCCGACGAGGCCGGCGGGCGGCTGGTGGCCGGATCGGTCGGGCCGCTGAACGTCACGCTGTCGCTGTCGCCGCGGGTGGACGACCCGGCGTTCAGGACCGTGACGTTCGGCCAGGTCCGGGACGCGTACGCGGAGCAGATCACGGCGCTGGCCGCGGGCGGCGTCGACCTGCTGCTGATCGAGACGATCTTCGACACGCTGAACGCGAAGGCCGCGATCGCGGCCGCGCGCGAGGTCGCGCCGCACCTGCCGCTGTGGATCTCGGTCACGATCGTCGACCTGAGCGGTCGCACGCTGTCCGGGCAGACGGTGGAGGCGTTCTGGACGGCCATCGAGCACGCGGACCCGCTGCTGGCGGGCGTGAACTGCGCGCTGGGCGCGGCGGAGATCCGGCCGCACCTCGAGGAGCTGTCGCGGCTGGCCCACACCTACACCAGCTGTCACCCCAACGCCGGCCTGCCGAACAGTTTCGGCGGGTACGACGAGCAGCCGGCCGACACCTCCCGCCTGCTGCGCGGGTTCGCCGAGGCGGGCCTGGTCAACGTCGTCGGCGGCTGCTGCGGGACCGGCCCGGCGCACATCGAGCAGATCGCCCGCGCGGTCAGCGGACTGCCGCCGCGGCAGGTGCCGGCCCGCCGCGC
>DASYXX010000255.1:0-9296 GCA_035934395.1 Streptosporangiaceae bacterium | reverse complement strand
AACCGCCGCGCACCCGGTAGCTGATCTGCGGGCCAGTGGTCATAGTGCTGGAACTCCCGTCCGTCGAGTGAGCGGCAGCACCATCCCGGCCCGCCGACTCCAGCATGGTGGCCTGCGGCCAGCCAGACGGCAGGCCGCCTGACAGGAGGCTGCCTGATTCGTGCGACGTCCAGTATTCCACCGCTCTCCAGCCCCCCAGACCATGACGGCGATGTTACGTAGAGTATCCACAACACGACCGGACGTAACGGCACGGCCCGGTTCCTGTTCGGTTGGCCAGCCCTTTAACCCCAGGTCAGGCCCGTAATGCTTTCGTAGGCGCGGACATATGTGTCACGTGTTTGCTCGACCACATGTTCAGGTAGCGGGGGCGGCGGCTCCGGTCCGCTGCGGTCCCAGCCCGCCTCCGGTGAGGTGAGCCAGTCCCGCACGTACTGCTTGTCGAGCGACGGCTGGCTCCGGCCGGGGGCCCACTGATCGGCGGGCCAGAACCGGGAGGAATCCGGCGTGAGCACCTCGTCGGCCAGCCGCAGCGTGCCGTCGGAGTCGAAGCCCAGCTCGATCTTGGTGTCGGCCACGATGATGCCTCTGCGCTCGGCGAGCTCCGCCCCGGCCCGGTACACCGCAAGCGTGATGCGCTCGAGCTCCGCGGCCACGTCGGCACCCGCGCGCTCGGCGACGACGCTCGCCGGAATGTTCTGGTCGTGCTCGCCGCGCGGCGCCTTGGTGGCCGGGGTGAAGACCGGCCGCGGCAGCCGGTCTCCCTCGGTCAGGCCGGGCGGCAGCCTCACGCCGCAGACCGAGCCGCCGCGCCGGTAGTCGGCGAGGGCCGAGCCCGCCAGGTAGCCGCGGGCCACGCACTCCACGGGGACCATGGCCAGCCGCCGGCACGCCATCGCCCGCCCGGCGAACTCGGCCGGCACCGGGGCATCAACCAGGTGATTCGGAACGACGTCGGCCAGCCGGTCGAACCACCAGAGCGAGAGCTGCGTGAGGATCTTCCCCTTGTCGGGGATCTCGGTCTCCAGCACGTGGTCGAACGCCGAGATGCGGTCCGTGGCCACCAGCAGCAGCACGCCGTCGTCGGTCTCGTAGAGCTCGCGCACCTTGCCCGAGTACACGTGCCTCAGGGTGTTCACGAGAGCTGCTCCAGCCGCTCGAAGACCGCCCCGAGGCGCTTGACGTACCGCTCGGGGCGGCAGGCCTCGTCCAGCCTCGCCTCGTCGAGCGGCTGGCCACGCTCTGCGGCGCGCTTCCTGAGCGTCTCGCGGAACGGCGTTCCGCTCTCGTGGGTGTCCATGGCCGCGGCCTGGACGATGGCGTAGGCCTCCTCGCGCGACATTCCCGCCGCGACCAGCTCGAGCAGCACCGCGGAGGTGTAGATCAGGCCGTGCGTGGCGTTCATGTTGGCGCGCATCCGCGCCGCGTCGACATGCAGGCCGGTGATGAGCCCGGTCGTCTGCTCGAGCAGGAAATCGGCGGCAATGGCCGCGCCCGGCAGCGCCACCCTTTCGGTGGACGAATGCGAGATATCCCGCTCATGCCAGAGCGGAATCCCCTCCATCACGGGAACGACCTGCGCGCGGACCACCCGCGCCAGGCCTGCGATGCGCTCGGAACGGACCGGGTTCCGCTTGTGCGGCATGGCCGACGAGCCCTTCTGGCCCAGGCCGAACGGCTCGGCCAGCTCGGCGATCTCCGTCTGCTGCCCGAGCCTGACCTCGAGCGCCACCGCCTCGCACACGCTCGCGATCAGGGCCAGGACGCAGGCCCACTCGGCGATCCCGTCCCGCATCACGACCTGGGTGGCCACGTCCGCAGGCCAGAGGCCGAGCTCGGCCAGCACCTGCGATTCGACGGCCGGGTCGATGTTCGAGTACGTTCCGACCGGGCCGGATAGCTTCCCCACGGCGATCCCCGCGCGGGCGCGGACCAGCCGGTCGCGGCACCGGGCCATCGCGAACGCGAAGTCGGCCACCCGGTGCCCCCACACGTCGGGCTCGGCGTGGATGCCGTGCGTGCGGCCGACCCGCAGCGTGCCGCGGTGCGCCAGCGCATGCTCCCGCAGCGCCGCGATCAGCGCCGCGCACCTGGCCATCAGCAGATCGGTGGCCTCGGTGAGCTGCAGCGCCAGCGCGGTGTCCAGCAGGTCGGACGATGTCATCCCGAAGTGGACGTACGCCGCGGCCTGTCTCGGGACGGTGTTGTCCGCCCAGGCGGACAGGAACGCGATGACGTCGTGGCCGGTCACCGCCTCGATCGCGGCCACCGCCTCGGGCGTCGGCGGCGGCGCGGCGCGGACCGGCGGCACGCTGTCGGCGGGCACCGTGCCCGCGCGCGCGTGCGCCTCCAGCACCAGGGTCTCGACCTGGCACCAGAGCTCGTACTTGTGCGCCTCGCTCCAGACCCGCCCCATCTCCGGCAGGGTGTACCGCTCGATCACGCCCTCCATCCTGCCCCAGGCCACCCGATGCCTCGGGTCATGGGGCGGCTCGGGTCGCGCCCGCCCAC
The DNA here is from genome assembly GCA_035934395.1 of Streptosporangiaceae bacterium. Classification (GTDB taxonomy): domain Bacteria; phylum Actinomycetota; class Actinomycetes; order Streptosporangiales; family Streptosporangiaceae; genus JASHPR01. The sequence goes on along the minus strand of DASYXX010000255.1, from coordinate 6,785 downwards.
GGGCCTGCGCAAGGCCCGGCTTTCCTTGATCATCGTGACTCTTCCTTCGTTCTAGCCATTTTCGCGCCCGGTATGCCCGGAATATGAGCACCGAACGAAGGAAAAGTCGAAACGATCTGGATTTAACGGAGCGGGCCGAGGGCCGGCGCTGTCGGTCGGGGCTAGGTCCGGGATCGCAACCGTTGCGTGGGAGTTGGCTCACGCCGCTCCAGGATCAGCATCACCACGAGCAGCACGGTGATCACGATCAGCTGGACCTCTAGTGCGACGAGGGCGCCGATCGCTGTCGTCGCCAGGGCCAGCAGCGCCGCCGCGGCGCGCAGGCGGACCGGCCCGAGCCGCAGCAGTCTGCGGATGGCCACGTCGCCGGCCAGGAACAGGGCCGCTCCCGCGGCGAGCACGGTGGCCGCGCCGACCTGCTCGGCCGCCGGCCAGGTGGCGTGCCCGATTGCCGCGCCGACCCCGGCGGCCATCGCGATCAGCCCGAGCAGCAGCGGGATGTTGCCGTAGAAGAACGCCGAGAGCGCGAGCGCGGTGCGGCGCTCGCTGGACGCGGCGGTGAGCACGCGCTCAGCCTCCTCCTCGTCCCCGGCGCCGAAGACGATCCACCAGAGCGTGGCGGCCAGCGCCAGGCCGAGCACCGCGGCGACGATCAGCCGGGCGTTCTCTCCCCCCGAGTGCCCGGCCAGCTGGCCGGCGCCGACGCCGATCGCGGCCACCGACTCGCCCAGGGCGACGAGAAGGAGCGCGCTGTGCCGTTCCGACAGGTGCGCCGGCCGGAGCTCGAACAGGCCCTTCGGGTGCACGATCAGCGGCGAGCCGAGCTGGACGGCCAGCGCCAGGATCCACAGCACGTAGCCGGCCGGCCGCACCGACCCCGTCGGCCCGTGCAGCAGCCCGGCCACCGTCACCAGCAGCGCCGAGGCCACGTTGAACGGCGCGACCCGCAGGATGTTCCTGTTGACGCGGAAGTACAGCACCGCGTGAACCACGACCACCGCCAGGTAGCCGAGCCCGAGCTCGAGGCTGGTGCCGCCGAACCCGTCCGGGATCGCCAGCCCGATGGTCAGGAATCCCGCCATCCCCACCAGCAGCAGCAGCCGCTCGGCGGTGTGCACCGGAGGCCGCGCGTTCGTCAGCCAGGCGTAGCCCTCGTACATCCACCAGAGCAGCCCGAAGATCAGCAGCACTCGCGCCACGTCCGCCGCGGTGAACCCGCTGGCCAGGAGCGTCGCGAGCTGGGTCAGGGTGAACGCGAAGACCAGGTCGAAGAACAGCTCGAGCGTGGTCACCCGCAGCGGCGGCTCATCAGTTCGCGCGGCTTGCTCCCGGCCGGGATGCTGACGGGCGGCCGCCCGGGTCGCCCCCTCAGGGCTAGCATCGCCCCCGGGTCCAGGCGCGTCGTCCGGCGGTCCGCCGTCTGCCTGGATCGCCTCGTCCGGGCCGGAGGTCACGGGCCCGCAGCCGTCGCGGCCGCGGGACGCTCGGCGATGTCCTGCCGGTACCACGCCCCGCGCATCCTGATCCTCGAAGCGACCCGGTAGGCGACCGCGCGGGCCTGCGCCAGGTCCTGGCCGGTCCCCACCGCGTCGAGCACCCGGCCGCCGCCGGACACCAGGCGGCCAGGCCCGGCCTGCGCCGTGCCCGCGTGCAGGACGTAGCCGCCCGGTACGCGGTCCGCCTCGTCGAGGCCGCCGATCTCGTCGCCCCTGGCCGGCGCGTCCGGGTAACCCTCGGCCGCGATCACCACCGTGACCGCGGCCCCCGTGGCCCAGCGGAGGGCGCCGGCGCGCGCGAGGTCGCCGGCGGCCGTCGCCCGCAGCAGCCCGCCCAGCGGCGTGGCCAGCAGGCCGAGCACTGCCTGCGTCTCCGGGTCGCCGAAGCGCGCGTTGAACTCGACCACCCGGATCCCGCTCGCGGTCAGGCACAGGCCCGCGTACAGCAGCCCGCTGTACGGAGCGCCGCGCCCGCGCAGCTCGTCGAGGGTCGGCCGGATGACCATGGCCATGGCCTCGTCGGCCAGCCCGGCCGGGGCCCACGGCAGCGGCGCGTAGGCCCCCATCCCCCCGGTGTTCGGGCCCGCGTCGCCGTCGTGCGCGCGCTTGTAATCCTGCGCGGCCAGCAGCGGCACCGCCGCGGTCCCGTCGGCCAGCGCGAACAGCGACACCTCGGGACCGTCGAGGAACTCCTCGATGACGACCGTTCCGCAGGCTCGCGCGTGCCGGACGGCGTCCTGCCGGTCGCCGGTCACGACCACGCCCTTGCCGGCCGCGAGCCCGTCGGCCTTCACCACGTAGGGCGGGCCGAACGCATCCAGGGCGGCCTCGACCTCGGCGGCGGTGGCACACGTCCGGGCCGCCGCCGTCGGCACGCCGGCGGCGGTCATGACCTGCGTGGCGAACGACTTCGAGCCCTCGATCATCGCCGCGGCCCGGCCGGGCCCGAAGCACGCGATGCCGGCGGCCCGGACCGCGTCGGCCACCCCGGCCACCAGCGGGGCCTCGGGGCCGATGACCACCAGGTCGGCGCCGACCTTGGCGGCCAGGGCCGTGACGCTCCCCTGGTCGGCGGGCGCCACGTCGTGGATCTCGGCGATCGTGGCGATTCCCGGGTTGCCGGGCGCCGCGTGCAGGCCGGTAACCCCGGCATCGCGGGCGAGCGCGCGGACCAGGGAATGCTCGCGGCCGCCGGAACCGATGACAAGGACGCGCACGGCGGCGAGCCTACCGCCCGCGGCCCGGGCGCCGGTCAGGTCAGGGGGCGGAGCTGGAGCGTCTGGTCCCGGCGCGGGCCGACTCCGATCCCGGCCAGTGGGGCGCCGATCATGTCCTCGACCGCTCGCACGTAAGCCTGGGCGCCCGGGGGGAGATCCCCGAACTCCCTGGCCGAGGAGAGGTCCTCCCACCAGCCGTCCAGGTACTCGTAGACGGGTTTCGCGTGGTGGAAGTCGGTCTGCGTCATGGGGATCTCGTCGTGCCTGGTCCCGTTCACGTCGTAGGCCACGCAGACCGGCACCCGCTCCAGGCCGGACAGCACGTCGAGCTTGGTGAGGAAGTAGTCGGTGATCCCGTTGACGCGGGTCGCGTACCGTGCGATGACCGCGTCGAACCAGCCGGTGCGGCGGGGCCGGCCCGTGGTGACGCCGTACTCCTGGCCGGTCTTCCGCAGCCACTCGCCTTCCGCGCCGGTGAGCTCGGTCGGGAACGGGCCCGCGCCCACCCGGGTCGTGTAGGCCTTGACGATCCCGATCACCTTGGTGATCCTGGTCGGCCCCACCCCCGAGCCCGCGCAGGCCCCGCCCGCCGTGGGCGACGACGAGGTCACGAACGGGTAGGTCCCGTGATCGACGTCCAGCTGGGTCGCCTGGGCGCCCTCGAGCAGCACCACCTTCTGCTCGTCCAGCGCCTTGTTGATGACCAGGCCCGTGTCGGCCACGTAACGCTGGAGCCGCTCGAAGTGGCCCAGGTACTCCGCGGCCGTCGCCTTGGCGTCGATCCCGCGCCGGTTATAGACCTTGGTGAGCACCTGGTTCTTCTCGCGCAACGCCAGCTCGAGCTTCTGGCACAAGATCCCCGGGTCGAACAGGTCCTGCACCCGGATGCCCATCCGCGCCGCCTTGTCGCTGTAGGCGGGGCCGATCCCGCGGCCCGTGGTGCCGATCCGCGCGGTGCCCAGATAACGCTCTGTCACCTTGTCGAGCGCGACGTGGTGCGGCATGATCAGGTGCGCGTTCGCGGAGATCAGGAGCCGGTCGCAGGACACGCCGCGCGCCTCGAGCCCGTCGATCTCCTCGAGCAGGACGGCCGGGTCGATCACGACGCCGTTGCCGATGACGGGCGTGGCCTTCTTCGACAGCACGCCGGCCGGCAGCAGGTGCAGGGCGTAGCTCTCGTCGCCGATGACGACCGTATGCCCGGCGTTGTTGCCGCCCTGGTATCGAACCACGAAGTCGACGGCGTCGCCGAGCAGGTCGGTTGCCTTGCCCTTTCCCTCGTCGCCCCACTGCGCGCCCACGATCACGATGGCGGGCATCTAACCAGCCCTTCCAGATGACGCCGAAGCCCCTGCTCGCGGCGGTGCATGTGCCATGCAAGCGCGACAGGGGCTCTTGCGATCGCATGCTACCGGACCGTGCCTCCCGGCGTGGCCTCGAGCGCCTCGGCCGCCGCGGCGCTGCTGTCGCGGAGAAACTCCTGGCAGCGGCCGGCCTCGTCGTCCTCCCCGATCGCGGCGGCGGCGACTGCGAGCATGTGCAGCGCGCGCAGGAAGCCACGGTTCGGCTGGTGCTCCCACGGGATCGGCCCGTAGCCTTTCCAGCCCGAGCGGCGGAGCTGATCCAGGCCGCGGTGATAGCCGGTCCTGGCGTACGCGTAGGCCGCCACCGGGTCGCCGCCGCGCATCGCGCGCTCGGCCAGCGTCGCCCACGCGGCGCTGTAGGCAGGAAAGTCGGCGGCGACCCCGGCCGGGTCGGCCGCGGCCGCCAGCGCCTGGCTGGCCTCGGCGTCGTCGGGCAGGTACGTGGGCGCGGGTCCGCCGAGCAGGTTCTCGTGCGTCATGGGCCTATTCTTCCCTCCGCCCTCGCCCGCGCCGCTCTCGCCCGCCCCGCTCTCGCCCGTGCCGCCCTCGCCCGTGCCGCCCGCGCCCGTGCCGCCAGGGGCCGTCACGGCCCGCATCACGTACCCGGCCGGCCTCGGTAGGTTGGCAGCATGGAGGTTAGCTGTATGCACGACGGCGAGCTCGTGGCGGCGGCCAGCGGTGTCTTCGCGCTGGGCGGCAACGTGGCGGTCACCCGGCTCGGGTACGGCGCGATGCGCATCACCGGCCCGGGCATCTGGGGGGAGCCCGCGGACCGCGGCGAGGCGGTCCGGGTCCTGCGCCGCGCGGTCGAGCTGGGCGTCGACTTCGTCGACACGGCTGACTCCTACGGGCCTTTCGTCAGCGAGGAGCTGATCCGCGAGGCGCTCCATCCCTATGACGATGTAACGATCGCCACCAAGGGCGGGCTGGTCAGGCCCGGCCCTGACCGGTGGGGTCAGGACGGGCGGCCCGAGTACCTGCGAGAGTGCGTGGAGGCGAGCCTCAGCCGCCTCGGCCTGGACACGATCGACCTGTACCAGCTACACAGGATCGACCCGAAGATCCCGGCCGCCGACCAGGTTGGCGAGCTGAACCAGCTGCGGAAGGAGGGCAAGATCCGGCACATCGGGCTGTCCGAGGTGAGCGTGGCCGAGATCGCCGAAGCCCGGCTGACCGCGCCGATCGCGTCCGTCCAGAACCTCTACAACCTGCTCGACCGCCGGCACGAGGCGGCACTCGACTACTGCGAGCGGGAAGGACTCGGCTTCCTGCCGTACTGCCCGATCGCGACCGGGCAGCTCGCCGGTCCCGTCGGCCCGCTGGCCATGCTCGCCAGGCAGACCGGCGCGAGCCCGGTCCAGCTGGCCCTGGCCTGGCTGCTGCGGCGGTCCCCGGTCATGCTGCCGATCCCGGGGACCGGATCGGTCGGCCACCTGGAGGAGAACGTGGCCGCCGCCCGGGTCGAGCTGACCGACGAGCAGTTCCGCGCCCTGTCCGACCTCGCCCCCCCGGACCGGGGCTAGCGCTCGTTTCCGGCGCGCAGCCAGCCGATGTAGTCGGCCGTGGCGCGCTCGGCGTCGTAGGCCGGCTGATAGCCGGTGTCCTCGTGAACGCGGGTGATGTCGAGGTACTGGCCCGCGCCGCTCGGGTCGCTGCCGCCGGGGAGCTCGACCTGCGCGTCGGGGACGATCTTCTTGACCGCGCCGATGAGCTCGCCGTAGGTCGTAACCCGCCCGCTGGCCACGTTGTAGGTGCGGTACCTCAGCCGCTCCGCCGCCTGCAGGAGCGCGATGGCCCGGCCGCAGTCCTTCACGTAGCACAGGTCGATACCGTCTTCGGCGTGCGCGGGCGAGCGCAGCGCGGACAGGTCCGGCGCCGTGCCGCGGACCGCGGCGTGGACGAGCTGGGGCGCGGCGAAGAACGGCGACGCGTCGCGGCCAAGCGGGCCCCAGATGCTGCCGATGCGGAAGTTGACGATCTCGAGGTCCGTGGCATCGGAAATATAGTCGGCCACCAGCTCGCCGATCTTCTTGAACGCCGGGATCACGTGGCCCGCGGTCATCGGGAGCGGCATGTCCTCCCGGTACGGCTCTGTCGCGGCGACGCCGCCGTACACGCCGATCGTGCTCGCGGCTCCGACCCGCGCCACCTCCCAGTAACGGGCGGCCTGCAGGACGTTGAGCAGGCTGTCGATCGCCTTCCTCGTGCCGTCGACGGGCTCGTCCGCCCCCGGCGGCCAGGGCATCGACCCGGCCAGGTGGACGATGCCGGTGATCTTGTGGCGCTTGCCGATATCCAGGAACGCCTGCCGGTCGGCGATGTCGGCCCGTTCGACGAAGACCCGGCGGCCGACCTCCCCGGCCAGCGCGTCGGGCACCGCGGCCGCGCGGCGCTGCACGAGCACGCAGGACTCGCCGAGGTCGAGCAGCGCCTGGGTGGTGTGCGACCCGATGAAGCCCAGGCCGCCCGTTATCAAGATCATTGTGCCGCTTCCGTCTCGAGCATGTCATCAGGATAATTGAATATCAGAGTAACTGACAATCAGTCAAGCGGACATACTCTCGGATGTCTACGAATTCGTAACGAGCGCATGTCGCGCGGGGCCGCCCGCCCCGGCGGGATGCCGCCCGGCCCGGCGGGATGCCGGCCGCCCCCCGGACGGGGCGAGCGCCGCCCTCGCCGCCATCGCGATCCGCCATCGCCAGCCT
>DASYXX010000192.1:0-4525 GCA_035934395.1 Streptosporangiaceae bacterium | reverse complement strand
ACGCCGCGGAGGTCAGCCGCGCCCGGGCTGCGGGCACCGCCGGGATCAGCCAGACCGAAGGAAGGGAGCGGCCATGACCACCGTCCCGCCCATCCGCAGGGAAGTTCTGGTCGACGCGGACCCGGCGGCCGCCTTCGAGGTGTTCACCGAGGGCGTGGGCCGCTGGTGGCCGACGGAAAAGAGCGTCTACGGGCCGGGCGGGACGGTCGCGTTCACCGACAGGCAGATCGTCGAGCGGTCGGCCGACGGGCAGCGCGCGGTCTGGGGGACGGTCACCCGCTGGGAGCCGCCCGCCGCCCTGTCCTTCACCTGGCATCCAGGCCGGGAACCCGACCGGGCCAGCCACGTCGACATCACCTTCACCGCCGCCGGCGCGCAGACGCTGGTCGCGGTGAGGCACTCCGGGTGGGAGGCCTTCGACGATCCGGCGGCCGCCCGCGCCGAGTACGAGCAGGGCTGGCCGCTGGTGCTCGGCAGCTACCGCGACCACGCCGGTCAGCGCGGCGATCATGACGGTGACACGTGGGTCGCGCTCATGCACCGCCCCGGCCCGGCCGCGCCGCAGAACGGGAGCGTGATCGAGGATCCGCGGTTCGCTGAGCACGTGGCGTTCATCGACCGGATGCGGGACGCCGGGTACCTGGTCGCCGCCGGGCCGCTGGACGATGCCGCCGGGGAGGGCATGACGATCCTGCGGCTGCCCGGCGCGGGCCAGCTCGAGCGGGCCGTCAGGCTCGCGACCGAGGACGACCGCAGCGTCGCGGGCGGCTTCCTCGCGGTCGCCGTGCGCCCGTGGCAGGTCATGGTGCATACCCCGACCCTGACCTCCTGGTCATCCCGATAGTTACGAAGCTGTAATCATCTGGCCCCATCCGGCCTCCCTGCTCGCGGGTCTTACGAGGGGCGCCCCGCGGCGCGCGATAACCCGAAGCGGCACGGTCTAGGGGAGGACGCATGTCAGGCAGGTCACCAGGACGGAATTTCCGGGGCGCGGCGATCGGGGTCGCGGCGGCACTGGCGGTCACCGGCGCGGCGCCGGCGATGGCCGCGACGCCGGCCAGCCCGTCCTGGCGGATCGTCAAGCGCGTGCCCAGCGGCCCGCTCGGCGATTTCACCGCGGTGGTTGCCGTCGGCCGGTCCGGCGGCTGGGCCTTCAACGGGATCTCCCGGCCAACGGCCTGGAAGCGCAGCGGGCCGTCCTGGACGCGGGTCGCGTTCCCAGGCCGCAATGGCGAGGAGGTCGTCGCGGCCGGAGCGTCGTCAGCCACGAACGTGTGGGCGTTCACCGCCGCCGGGGGAACGTCGCGGGCGCTGCGCTGGAACGGCTCGCGCTGGTCCGTTCAGATGTCATTCCCGGCCGCGATCGGTGGGGCGGCCGTCATCAGCGCGAACGACGTCTGGGTGTTCGGCCAGCCGTTCGTCCCCGGCGCCAGACTGGGCGCCTGGCACTTCAACGGCCACGCGTGGGCGCCGGTCGCCTCCGGCGCCGACCTGCAGGGCGGCAGCGGGCTGTCCGCCAGCGACATCTGGGCCTTCGACGGAACGCGGGTAGCCCACTGGAACGGCCGCGGCTGGGCGAGGACCTCGGTGGCGGGCCTGCTGCCCGCGAAGCGGCCGCTCAACAACCCGGCCGTCATGGGCATCGACGCCCAGTCGCCGAGCAGCGTGTTCGCGGTCGGGAGCGGCAACACCCAGGACGAGGGCGGGCCGACGGTGATCCTGCACTTCAACGGCCACACCTGGCGCAAGGTGGCGCAGGGCAGCTTCGGAATCGGAACCTCGCCGCTGCAGCAGGTCAGCTCCGACGGCCACGGCGGCCTGTGGATCCCGATGCCCGGCACCGGCGGCCGGCCGTCGTTCCTGGTGCATTACTCGGGCGGGCGGCTGACCGAGGCTCCCCTGCCCGGCGGGGCCGCCCGGATCAACGTGGAGTCCGTCGCGCTCATCCCCGGCACGACCAGCGAGCTGGGCGGCGGCTTCACCCACGCGCCGCTCAACCCCGGCGCAAGCGTGGTCGCCGTGATCCTGCAGCTCGGCCGCTGAGTACCGAAAGGTGCCTACGATGCGACCGTGACGAGGCTCGCCAGCAACCAGCCGCAGACTCTGCGCGCGGACACCATCGGCACGGCCTGGCTCGCCGTTGCCCGCAGGATCCTGGCCGACGGGGTCGTCAGCCGGTACGACGACCGGCCGGTCCGCGAGATCTCGCTGGTGACCCTGAACGTCGCGCGGCCCGACCCGCACGACGAGATCATCGCCCGCCGCGCCGACCCGGAGCGGCTGGACTGGATGCGCGCCAACTTCACCGGCCGCTCGCCGGTCGCCGAGCTCGGCGGCGCGGACAGCTACGCGACCCGGCTATTCGACTACGAGCACAGCGGCCGCGACCAGATGGCCTGGGTCGTCGGCCGGCTGCGTCAGGACCCGGCCACCCGCTCCGCGACCATCACCACCTTCCAGCCCCGCACCGACACCTCCTATGTCCCCTGCATCAGCCTGCTGGACTTCTGGCTGCCCGGCGGCGTGGTCGAGCTCGTGGTCTACGCGCACAGCATCGACTTCGGCGCCAAGGGATACGCCAACCTGGTCGAGCTCGCGGCACTGCAGCATCGCGTCGCGGACGCGCTCGGGCGCCCGGCCGGCCGCCTGCTGCTGATCGTCAAGTCGGCCCATGTCTACGAGACGGAACAGGCCTACATGCTCGGCGTGCTCCGCGCTGAAGACGGCACCTCTAGCTACTTCGACCTGGAAAACCCGGGCGGGAGCCCTTGATCATCTGGCTTCGTTCTTGAGTTCTGGCCGCGGTCACCTGTAGCTAACTATCGCCTGCGGGCGCATAATGCCCGGTACTCGCGGCGCGACGGAACGGCCGAGCGTTCCGCGGGCGGGGCCAGCCGCGCCGGGAGGCACCATGCATAGCAAGTCGGGCCACCTGATCGGCCTCCTGGCCGGCCTGATCGCGGCTCCGGTTCTGTTCTTCCTGATGCTGAAGGCCGGGGACGATCTCACCCGGATCGCGCTGTTCGACGGCCCGAACCCGCTCGGTGGCCCGCCCATGTCTACCGCCGGCTCAGCGTCTGCTGTATTGCTGCTAGCCGTCGCCGCGGTCATAGCCGGGTTGCTCGCGGGCACGTGGCGGCTGCCCCCGCTGGCTCCGCTGGCGGCCGGCCTCCCGCTGGTCGCCCTCGGCGTCTACGGCGAGTTTGACTTTGTGGGAATGCTGAGGCTGCTGAATCACCTCCTCCCGTCGAGCCTCATGCCGACCGCCGTGGACCTGGAGTTCAGTCGCATGCCGCAGGTGCTTGGCGTGGTCCTGCTGGTCTCGGCCGCGTGGCCATGGCGGTGGACCGGCAGGCCAGTTGCCTCACCACGGCCACACCACGGAGCCGTCGGCATCATCGCGGGAACGGCCGCGTTTCCCGCGTTGTGGTACCTGATCCAGCTGGCGAACCCGGTCGGATACAGCACCTTGGTCTTCGATGCGCACCTTCCGCGCGTGTCCTACCTATTCTGGCTGCCGCAGCTCGCGGCGGGCGCGCTGATGGCCACGCTGGCCGCCGCCCGCTGGGCCTCCCCGGACGCGGCGGGGATCGCCGGGCTGCCGTTGCTCGTGATCGGCCTGCTGCTGGCGCTCGTCCCGGTGGACGCCGCCCGGTGGATAGCCCCATTTGTCTGGTCATCCCGTCCGATCTCGTTCGGCATCGGCCAGTCCCTGAGCATGGGCGCGTTCCTGCTGTTCGGAGGGCTGCTAGCGACCTCGGCCCTCCTTCCAGGCCGCTGGCGGCAGCCGTCGTCGTCCCCCGCGGCAGATGATGCGCCGGTCAGCGAGCCGGTCTGAGACGGCGCCACCACCGGCGGCGCGGCGCAGGCCCGTCGGCGGCCTGGTGCGCCGCATCCGCCGGGACGGTCTCGGGCTGCGCGTCGCGCCACCGGTCGACCATCAGCTCCTCATCGACCAGCGGCACGAATATTGGCGGGCCAAGCGGCAGCCGACGCCAATCCATAATCCGCTCATTAAGCTCGGCCACGGCCTCGCGCAACGCGCGTTCAGTGCGGAAATCCGGAACCCGCTCCGCGAGCCGCTCGGCATCCTTGCGCAGCCTCAGCGGAGTAGGCAGGAGCTCTTCTGCGGGCACGCCCTCCCTGCGCACCCAATCCCGCAGCCAGGCCTCACCGAAATCGGCTTCCCCCGGGTGTGGAAAGGGCTTGCCCTCACCCGGGAGATTATCGAAAAGGCCCCGCTCCTCGGCCTCGCTGATCTGCTGATCAATCCACGAGGTGAAGCTAATCCCCGGCGGTTTACGCTCCGTCATGCTGATACGCTCTCGCTGCGCGTAATCGTTGTGCTCACCAACTCCACAGGCTATCCGCGTGCCGCTGCGCTCAGCCACCCGGCTCACCCGCCACCCAAGGAGTGCCGATGGCCACGGCCAGCCCGCAGCACAGAGGGCTCCGGTTCGGCGTCGTCAACGAGGCCGTCCTCGACGGGCCGGCGTGGCTGGATCACGTCCGCCGGGTCGAGGAC
>DASYXX010000159.1:0-4617 GCA_035934395.1 Streptosporangiaceae bacterium | reverse complement strand
GCCCGCCCCGACGCCCCAGGCCGGCCCGCCAGCCCCGGCGCCCAGCCCGCCAGCCCGCCCCGACGCCCCAGGCCGCCAGCCCGCCCCGGCGCCCAGCCCAGCCCGTCTTCGTCTTCGCCTCCCCCGCCCGGCGCCCCAGCTTGATCGGGGAGACTTAGGGGCACTATGGGGACCTGCGCAAAAGTCTCCCGGATCATGGACGGGAGGGCGCCACGCCTCGCCGCCACGCCTGGTGCAGCAACTAAGCGTGTCCGGAGGGCTACGCTATGGATTTGTGAACGAGATGGACGGGTCGAGCGAAGCGGGCGACGGCGGCGTCATGGAGATCAGCCCCGAACGGTCCGGGCGGCACCGGGCGGGCGTCCGGCGGGGCGCCGCGACGGCGACGGACGTGCGGCCAGGCGCCAGCCGGCGGCGGCGACCCTCCGGAGCCCACCGTGATGACGGCCTGGACGCCCCGCTGTTCACCCGGGCGGTGCTCGACTATGCCGCGCACCGCCCCGGACAGCCGCTGACGCTGCTGCAGGCCGGATGCACCACCGCGGGCGGTGAGCCCGACGTGGCCAGGCTGCGAGCGAGCGGCTGCCACGTCGCGGTCAGCCTGGTCGACGACGACAGCGTGACCGCCCGGGCCGCGGTCGTCGCGCACCCCGAGCTCACGTCCTGCACGCTGGGCGACCTGCGGACCACACCGCTGCCGCCCCGCACGTTCGACATCGTGCACTGCGCGCTGCTGCTGGAACGGATCAGCAACGCCGAGCTCGTGCTCGACCGCTTCGTCGAGGCACTCAAGCCTGGCGGGTTGCTGCTGCTCAGCACGGGGGACCGGGACTGCGCGGCCGGCTTCATCGACCGCAGGCTCCCGCGCTCAGTCCGCGCGACGATCTGGCGCCGTCAGCGCCCGGGCGAGCCGGGCCCCTACCCGGCCGTCTTCGAGCACCTGGCATCGGGGCGCGGCATCCAGTCCTACGCGCTGCACCGCGGCCTGGTGATCGGGCCGCGCCAGGCGGTGAACCAGCTAGCGGCCCGGCGGCGGCCGCGCGGGCTGCTGCTTGCGAGCAAGCTCGTGGCGCGGCTGTCCTCGGGACGGCTGACATCCGCGCACGATGAGCTGCGTTACGTGATCCGGAAGCCGGAAAGCGGCTTCGCGCGAGTGCTCTAGCCGTCGGCCGGGCGCGGCGCTGCGCCGTAGGCATGACCCGGCGACCGCCCTACGGGTAACCTCCTGGCAGCACGAACGAGCCGAAGGGGAGCCCTGCAGGTGAGCGGGACAGCCGTGATCGTTGTCGCGGGGGCCTTGGCGGGACGGAGGAGGTTGACGTGACTGCTGAGGCGCGGACCGAACTGCCCGCGGACGCGACCGGAGCGCCGTCCCTGACGCTGGATGACGCTCAGCTCGGCGACCTCGAACTCTTGCTCTCCGGGGCGTTCGCGCCGCTGGCCGGGTTCATGGGTGCGGCGGATGTGGCCGCGGTCCTTGAGCGCGGGACGCTGGCCGACGGGACGCCCTGGCCGGTGCCGGTGACGCTCGATGTGAGCCCGGACGCGGTACCTGAGGACGCGGCGTCTGTGCTGCTCACCGACGCCGAGGGCACTCCCCTGGCCGTGCTCGACATCGCCGAGCGTAGCGAGGTGCAGGTCATGCGGCCCGCGCGGCACACAGGGCCGGGCCGCTTGAGCGGGGAGTCCTGGGGCGGACGTCCCCCCGGGCCAGCGCTGACCCGGCTGAGCGGCCAGGTGACCGGCCTTCGGGAGCCGGAGCACGGCCCGTTCCGCCGACTCATGCGTCGGCCCGCCGAGGCACGCGAGGCGCTCGGTGACGGTCCGGTGCTCGCCTACGCCACCCGGGGCCCGGTGCACGGCCGACAGATCGGCCAGCTCCGGCACATGGCTGGCCTGCTGAAGGCCCGACTGCTGCTTCTGCCGCTCGTCGCCGGGCCGGCTGAGGTGGTCACGAGGCCGGAGGCACTGGTGCGTGCCGTGCTGGCCGCCGCGGCGAGCCTGCCGCCCGCGACCATGGTCATCCCGGTACCGCTGGCCCCGCGACGCCCGGTCTTCGGCACCGGCCCGGCGGGCGAGCTGTCGGTTCGGGCCCTGGTCGCCGCAGCCTACGGCGCCACGCACCTGATGGCCGACGACGGCCCGGCCGACGCCAGCCCCAGCCACGACAGCGCGGCGGGCGACGACCCCGGCGCCGCGCTCTCGCCGGGCCGCCCCATTGAGATAGTGCGCGCCGGCGACTGGGCCTACGACCCGCGCGCCGAGGTGTGGCGGCCGCTGGCCCTCATCGAGGCAGGCGCCGAGCGGGGTGACCTGTCGCCGGGCGAGCTCGGCGATCTGCTGGACGCGGGCGCCGAGGTGCCCGCGTGGTTTACCCCGCCCGCGGTGGCACGGGAACTGCGGCGGGCGCGTCCGCCCCGCGCGGAGCGCGGGTTCGTCCTGTTCCTGACCGGCCTGTCCGGCTCGGGAAAGTCCACCATCGCCAGGAACCTCAGGGACGCCCTTGCCGAGCGCGGTGACCGCAAGGTGTCGCTGCTCGACGGCGACCTGGTCCGGCAGCTGCTCTCGGCCGGCCTGACGTTCTCCCGCGCCGACCGGGACCTGAACATCGTGCGGATCGGCTTCGTCGCGGCGGAGATCGCCCGGCACGGCGGCATCGCCATCTGCGCGCCCATCGCGCCCTACGCGCAGGCCAGGGCCCAGGTGCGGGAGATGGTCTCGGACGTCGGAGATTTCCTGCTGATCCACGTGGCCACGCCGCTGGAGGTGTGCGAGGCTCGCGACCGGAAGGGCCTCTACGCGAAGGCCCGGGCGGGTCAGATCAAGCATTTCACCGGGATCTCCGACCCGTACGAGGAGCCGACGGACGCCGACCTGACCATCGACACGTCGACGATGACCCGCGAGCAGGCGACCGACGCGGTGCTCGGCCTGCTTACCGCGGGGGGATGGCTGTCACCGGCTCAGGGATGAGGATCGGGGCCCGCGGACGCGGGCTCGCCCACTGAGGCAGGATCGTCGTCCTCGGCCCGGCTGCCCTCGTCGAGTCCCTCGCGGAAGCGGCTGATCCGGGACGTGATCGCGCCGGACATCGCGTCGCGCAGCCTAGAGAGCACGACGAAGCTGATGATGCCGCTGATCACCAGCGCCAGGCCGAACAGCAGCAGCCCCCGGGCGCCCGCCAGGTACACCAGCCCGAGCGCGGCCGCGAACAGCAGGAACCGCGCGAGGCTGTAGGCGAACGTGACACGCATGGCAAAGCCAGCCTAGTCGTGCTGGACAGCGACACGCCGACGCGGGGTGGGGGTGTGGCTCGGCCTGAGGACGATCGGTAACCGCATTCGCTTGACGGGCCAGCAATGGAGTAAGCTAATGTGCTAGGTACCTAGATAAATGGAGACGTGGTGATCGAGTTTCACCTCGACGGCCGGTCCGGCGTCGCACCGTACCTGCAGCTGATCCACCAGGTGCGGCAGGCGCTGCGGCTGGGCCTGCTGCGCGAGGGCGACCAGCTGCCCACGGTCAAGGACGTGGTCGCCGGGCTCGCAATTAACCCGAACACCGTGCTCAAGGCCTACCGGGAGCTGGAATACGAGGGCCTGGTCGCGGCCCGGCCCGGCATCGGGACGTTCGTCACCAGGACGCTAGGCGGCGGCGCGTCGCTGGCCGCGCACAGACCGCTGCGACGCGACCTGCAGCGCTGGCTCGCCAAGGCGCGCCAGGCCGGTCTAGACGATGAATCCATCGAGGCCCTGTTCCAAAGCACCTTTCGGTCCGCTGCTGAGGAGGACATAGCTTGACTACTCCCCGCCCTGAAAGACGAGGATTCCGGCCGTCGCCGACCAGAGTTCCTGGTTCACAGCCGACTGCACCCGGGAGGTCCCGGAGTGTCTGACGTCGGCTCCGCAGGCATCGCCCGGAGAGTCCCGGGCTACGGCAACCCCTGCCGCAAGGATGTTCTTGGCCGCGTTGTGGTCCTCTTGCTGCTCTGCTATGCGGGGCGGCGGATTCCCCCCCGGCCTGGAGGCCGGGGCATCCTCCGGAGGCCTTGGTGACCGCCGTCATAGAGACTCAACGGCTGGGTAAGCGCTACCGGCGGCTGTGGGCCCTGGCCGACTGCACGCTGAGCGTCCCGGCCGGGCATGTCGTGGGCCTGGTCGGCCCCAATGGGGCGGGGAAGTCGACCCTGCTGAACATGGCCACCGGGCTGCTGGCACCGACCGCTGGCACGATCGAGGTACTCGGGTCCCGGCCCGGTACCAGCCTGGCGCAGCTGGCCAGAATCGGGTACCTGGCCCAGGACGCGCCGGTCTACGCCGGGCTGTCGGTCGGCGACCACCTCAACCTGGGCGCGCGCCTCAACCCGGGCTGGGACGCGGGCCTGGCCCGCGCCCGGATCGGGCGGCTGGACCTGGGTCTGGGACAGAAGGCCGGGACCCTGTCCGGTGGTGAGCGCGCCCAGCTCGCGCTGACCCTGGCCGTCGCGAAACGGCCGGAACTGCTGCTCCTGGACGAACCGGTGGCCAGCCTGGATCCGCTGGCGCGGCGGGAGTTCCTGCGCGACCTGATGGAGTCGGTCGCCGAGCAGGACCTGTCGGTGGTGCTGTCCTCCCATCT
>DASYXX010000157.1:0-2387 GCA_035934395.1 Streptosporangiaceae bacterium | reverse complement strand
AGCTTGTCCCCGGCGACCTTGGAGGCCGCGTACGGCGACTGCGCCTGCAGCGGGTGCGACTCGCTGATCGGGACCGTGCGCGCGGTGCCGTAGGTCTCGCTGGTCGAGGTGTGCACGAGCCGCGGCGTCCGGCAGGCCCGCGCCGCCTCGAGCACATGCATCGTGCCGATCGTGTTCGTGTCGATGAACGAGCGCGGCGCGCTGAAGGAGTACGGGACCGACCCGATGGCCGCGAGGTGGTACACCACCTCAGCGCCCTCGACAAGCTCGCGCACGGTCGCCGGGTCGCGCACATCCCCGAACACCACGTCAACCTGGTCGGTGACGTCGGCTCCCAGCGTCTCCAGCCATCCGGTCGAGCTCCACATGTTGTACAGGACCATCGCCCGCACCCGGTTACCGCGCCGCACCAGCGACTCCACCAGATGGGAACCGATGAAGCCCTCCGCCCCCGTCACCGCAACAACGTTCGTCATGACTGTTTCCTCCGGCTTTTTAATGATTATTCATAACGTTGCGGGGCTGGGCGCAGAGCCGCACGTCTAGGTCGCATGGCGTACCGCCCTCCCCAGCACCACCAGCGCGAACCCGCCGACCACGACCAGCAGCTCGATGCAGGCCACGATCTGCGCGAACACTCCCAGGTGCCGGGCGGCGATCTCGAACGCCAGCGCAGCGGCGCCCGCGACCAGGGGAAAGATCCGGGAGCCGAACGCCTGCAGAACCAGCGCCAGGAACATCGCAGCGGCCAGCGCCAGGTACGCCGCCAGCTGCGGCAGGTCCGACCGCTGCGGGTGCGCCAGCCCGGTCGCGCCGACGATCCAGACCGCCAGCGCGATGAGGACGGCGGCCGCGGCCACGTACATGAGCACCGCCGCGACCAGCACCAGCCGGGCCTTGATGCCGAACACCCGCAGGTTGCTGGTGGAGCGGAGCAGCCGCCGCATGCGCCGCCGGTACCAGAGCAGGCTGGCCTCGGCCGCGCCCATGCTCAGCGACAGGGGCAGCGCGGCGAGCAGCGCCCCGATGTTGATCCCCCCGCGGCCGTGCACGCCCGCCGCGACGGGGAAGATCAGCAGCCCGGCGGCGATCAGCCCGAACCCGGCCGCGGGCAGCGCGCCGAGCCACTCGGACGCCTCGAACAGCTGGCCGGTGTGCGGCCCGGTCCCGCGGGTGAACAGGGCCGCCAGCGCGAGCGCGAGCAGCGGGGTAGCGGCGAGGCCGGCCCAGACGAGATGTTCCAGGTGCAGCGGCCGGCCCAGGAGCAGGAACGCGGCGCTGCCTCCCACGCCGGGGGCGAGCGCGGCCAGCAGCCAGCCCTCGGCGCCGAGCACCATCAGCACCCCGGCGCCGAGCATGTACGCGCCCTCCCCCGCGCCGAAGATCAGGGCGGACGTGGGGGCGTGCGCCAGGCGAGCGGTCGTCGCGAGCGCGATGGCCACGATGGCCAGCCCCGCCGTCAGGGCGACCCGCAGCACGCGCCGGGTCTGGCCCTTGTCCAGGGTCCGGCCGAGCCGGATGTAGCCGACGTAGGCCAGGCCCTGACCCGTCGACCAGGCGACCAGCAGGGCCACGATGAGGGTGATCTCCACGCCGTGGCCGATCAGCAGCCCGATCGCGGCCGGGAAGCAGATCCCCGGCAGCGCGTACAGCAGGCTGTGGAGCGCGGGCCGGAGCCTGCCGCTGTCCTGCCACGGGTCCGGGGGCTCCTCGGGCTCGGCGGGCCTGCGCGGCACGCGGAAGTACATGTCCTGCGCCAGCGCGAACACGTCGGGAAACCCGTAACGCAGCTTCGCCGCCTGGTCGCCGAGGCCCTCGAACTCGAGCGCGCTGGCGATCTCCAGCGGGTCCACGGCCGACTCGCACACCGAGGCGAACTGCTCGCAGAGCGCCGCGACAGTGCGCGGCATGGGGGCCCGGCCGTTGGCGGCCGCCGCCAGCCGCTCCTCGTGCGCGCCGATGCTCATGCGGCGTTCCCTGCTCGCCTCCGGGGCGCCCTTGAGGCGCGGCCTTCCCTCGTCGCTCGTCCCTCGCTCCTCAGTCCAGGCGGCGCCGCGCCCCTCCGGCTCGCCGTGTTCCCCGCGCGCCTCCGGGGCGCCCTTTGCCCCTGGGGCTCGCTCATCCTGTGGCCTCCAGCAGCTCTGTCTCCTCGTCGCGTTCCGGCAGATCGGCCTCGAGCAGGTCGTCCGACTCGTCGTCCGGCTCCACGGTGGGCAGCTCGAGGCCGGTGCCGACGAACGTGTAGATCTCGTCGAAGGCGCTGATCGCGCGGTCGACCGTGAAGTACTCGAGCGCGCGCATGCGGGCGGCGGCGCCAAGCCGCCGCCGCTGCGGGGCATCCTGCAGCAGCGTGAGGCAGGCCTGCGCGAGGGACTCGGGGCTGCGCG
>DASYXX010000150.1:0-20347 GCA_035934395.1 Streptosporangiaceae bacterium | reverse complement strand
TCTGCCCCGATACCTCACGCGCGCCCCGCCCGCCGCGGGAGGCCGCGCGCCCATCTTTGGTCATCTGGTGTCGTGATCGCAGCACTAAATGACCGAAGATCTTGGCGATCCCCCCGCAAACACCGCAGAACCGGCAACGGGTGAGGGGCTCGACGTAGTACACCACATCGGACTGCCACGACACGCCGCGAACGCACCTTACTTTGGAATGCTTACCTATGGGGGTGGACGGCCCATCGACTACAGGGCCAGGCCGCGCGGAGTGCGACGAAAGCCGCATAACGGGCGCGTCACCGGGCCTGAAGGCGGGGGCCGGGCGTGGGCTTCGCGCCGGGATCCGGCGGGGCGGTTCCTGGGCCGCCCGCGTCTCACGCGCCGTACGGGGCGCCCTCGCCGTGCTCGGCGTGGGCGGCGAGGCTGGCCAGGAAGCGGTCCCAGCCCGCCGCGACCTGGTCGCGGGAGATGCCGACGTGACGGAAGTCCAGCTCGCACGCCTGGGCCCCGCGGGCGGCGAGCTCGAACCGCAGCTTGGTCCCGGTCCACTCGTCGTCCCTGGTGTGCGCCACGCATGACCACCCGACCGCGAGCGGCGGCCGGGCGTCGTCGACGCGCATGACGATCTGCTCGTCCAGCCCGGCGAAGCCGAAGCGCAGCTCGCCGCCGACCTCGGCGGAGCCGGTCACGATCGTGGTCCACCAGTGACGGGGGCCTTCGAGCGTGGCGATCGCGTCGAACACGCGCTCGCGCGCCGCGTCGATCGTAAGCCGCCTCGTGTACATCGCTGGCACGGCCGCGGCCTTACCCGGCCAGGCCCGCGGCGCGGACCGCCGCGGTGTCGTGGATCTGGCGGATGCGGGTGATCTTGCCGTGGTCGACCGTGAAGTGCTCGGCGACACGCAGCCGGCCGAGGCGCTCCACGTCCAGGTCGTACAGGAGCATCGCCTCGTTGCCGGAGGTCATCGACGCGAGGAGGTCGACGTTGGTCACCATGGACCCGAAGCTCCGCAGCGCGGCGGCGAAGGACTCGGTCGTGGGGTAGTCGTTGACCGGCACCTCGACCGCCAGGGCGGGGCCCAGCAGGGCGGTCGCCCGGGCGAAGTCCTTGCTCGTCCACGCGTCGTGGTAGGAGCGGATGATCGCGGCCGTGTCCTCGGTGCGCATGAGACTCCCTCCGCCGGCTATCCACAAGCTCAGGCTTGTATAAGCTACTAGCTAACGCTTGTACAAGTCAAATCTTGTAGTCATGCTAGGCTGGGGCCCGTGAGTGACGCCGCGTTCCAGGCCCTGGCCGAGCCGCGCCGACGCGACATCCTGCGGCTGGTGCGCGACCGGCCGCGCTCGGTCAACGAGATCGCCGAGCAGTTCGACGTCACCCAGCAGGCCATCTCCCAGCACCTGAAGGTGCTCAGGGACGCCGGCCTGGTGGCGGTCCGCCCGGACGGCCAGCGGCGCCTCTACGTGGTGCGCCCGGAGGGTCTCGCCGCGCTGCTGGACTTCCTCGCCGAGTTCTGGCCGGACAGCCTGCTGCGCCTCAAGCGGGCCGTGGAGTCCGACGATGACCGGTGAGACAGCGGGAAATGCAGTCACGGCCTCGGTGCACATCGACGCCCCGCCCGAGCGGGTCTATGAGTACTTCACCCGGCCGGAGGCCATCGTCTCCTGGATGGGTGACTACGCGCTGCTCGAGGCCCGGCCCGGTGGGCGGTTCGACCTCGACATCCTCGGGGCACCGGTGCGGGGCCGCTACCTGCATCTCGACCCTCCGCACCGGCTCCTGATCAGCTGGGGTTACGCCGGCTCCGACCGCCTGCCGCCCGGGGCGAGCACCGTCGAGGTCCGGCTCACCGCCGAGCGCGGCGGCACCCGCGTCGTGCTCGAGCACCGCGACCTGCCGCCGCCGGAACGGCCCGGGCACGCCAGCGGCTGGACCCACTACCTCGGCCGGCTCCGCGTCGCCGGCTCGGGCCACGACCCCGGCCCGGATCCCGGCATGCCCGCTCCCGCCGTTGCCGAAGACCGTTCGTAGCCCGGCCGGGCCACCGCTGACCCTCATGCGCGGCCGATGAGTTTCGTGCCCGCGAGCTCGATGAGCTCCTCGATGCCGCTGCCGTCCTCCGCGTCCGACTGGATCACCAGACGGTGCACTCCGAGCTCGGCGTAGCGCTGCGCAGTCTGGAGGTCGACCGGCCCGGGCGGCGTTATGGTGATCTCCAGCTCCCCGAGGCCGGGCGGGCGGGCGCATCGGGCCGCGGTCTCGCGCAGGCGGGCCAGCGCCTCCGCGGTCTGCGCGACGTCCAGGTACACGCCGTACCAGCCGTCGGCCTGGGTGATCGCCCTGCGGTGCGCCGCGGCGGAGTGCCCGCCCACAACGATCGGCGGATGCGGCCGCTGGACCGGCGGCGGCTGCTGGAAGACCCCGGCGAACGAGACGAAACGCCCCTCGAACGACGGCGCGGGCTCCGTCCACAACGTCTTCAGCACGGCGAGGTACTCATCGGTGCGGGCACCCCGCTCGGCGAGCGGTATCCCCATCGCCGCCAGTTCCGGCTCGACGTAGCCGACGCCGATGCCGACGGTGAGCCGGCCCCGGGCCAGGATGTCGATCGAGGACAGCTGCTTCGCCAGGAGCACGGGGTGACGCTGCGGCAGGACGATCACGCCGAACCCGAGCCGCACCCGGGTGGTCACCGCCGCGAGGTGACTGATGGCCACCACGACCTCGAGGCGCGGCTGCTCGCCGTGCTGCTCAGCGGGCAGGGCGATATGGTCGCCGACCCACACAGACTCGAAGCCGGCCTGCTCCGCGAGCCGTGCCCGCCGGACCAGCGCGCCCGGTTCCACACCGCCGGCGCGCTGCAGCCCGTACAGGCCGAACATCAGTCCGTCCGCCACCGTGACTCCCTCGTCCGCTGCGTCACGGCCACAGTAAGAAGCGCCGGACCCATTTGACAAATGAATACCAAACATATTTAGCATGCGATAATCGCATGTCTAAAAAGCCGGCGCGGCGACCGCGGCTGGGGGTCGGCGGGCCGCCGACCACACGGCGCCGCGGAGAGAACGGGGCTGAGACAGCCGTGAACATTGAGTGGCTGGAGGTCTTCCGCGAGGTCGCGGCCCGCGGCTCGGTGACCGCCGCCGGGCAGGCCCTCGGCTACACGCAGCCTGCGGTGTCCCGGCAGATCTCGGCGCTGGAACGCGCCACCGGAGCCCGCCTGTTCGACCGGATGCCCCGCGGCGTGCGCCTCACCGAAGAGGGCCGCTGCCTGCTCGGCCACGCCGAGACTGTGCTCGAGCGAATGCGCGCGGCCCAGCAGGACCTCGAGGCCTTGCGGAACCTGGATGCCGGGCGACTGCGCGTCGGCGCGTTCGACAGCGCGGACGCGGCGCTCGTCCCCCGGGCCCTGGCCAGCTTCCGGGCGGCGCATCCGGCCGTCTGCCTGTCTGTGATCGAGGGCAACACCACGGCCCAGCTCGGTCGCCTGCGGGACGGGGAGATCGACATCGCCGTGGTCAGCGCCTACCCGCACCAGGTGCTGGACGCTGGCCACCTCGACCTTCATCGCCTGCTGGATGACCCGCTGATGGTGGCCCTGCCCGCCGGCCACCGGCTGGCCCGCCGCAGCGTCCTGCGGCTGGCCGACCTGGCCGGGGAGAGCTGGATCGAGGGCTATCCCGACGGCTCGGCGACCCTGGCCGACGCGGGCCGGCGCGCGGGTTTCAGGCCCCGGATCGACTTCGCGGTGCGAGAATGGACAGCCAAGCAGGGCTTTGTCGCCGCCGGCCTGGGGCTGTCGCTCGTCCCGTCGCTCGCCGCCGGGGCGGCCCGGCCCGACATCGTGCTGATCCCCCTGCACCCCGGCGACGCGCCGGTGCGGAAGGTCCACGCCGCCACGCTTCGCGGGGTCGCGACGCCGCCGCCCGCGATAGCCTTCCTGCGATGCCTTCAGGAGGCCGCGCGCTATCTGCCAGTCGCCGCGACGCGACGATCCGGGTAGCCGCCGGGCCAGGGCGTGAGGAGACACCATGGCCAAGGGGGACGAGATTCTGCAGAACGCCGGCAGCGTCCTGCTGGTGGACTGGCCGAGCCGCGACGTCCCCGAGACCCTGGTCCGCGCCGGCTACCAGGTGTTCGTCAAGGGCGGGCCCGGGCCAGACGACTATACGGCCGAGGAGCTACGAGGCGAGGAAGTCCTTTCCCGGCCTCTCGGCCGCCCGCCGGAGCACGCCGACCTCGTCTACTCCTACCGGCCCATCGAGGAACTGCCCGACGTCAATGCCATCGCCCGGCAGGTCGGCGCGACCGCGGTATGGCACCAGTCGGGGAAGGACAGCGCGGGAGCAGACGACCCTCGTGGATGCTCCTTGACCTGGACCGATTCGCAGGTAGCGCGCGCGATCGTCGAGTCGGCCGGCCTGACTTACATCGAGGGGCCGTACATCGCCGACACGGTCCGCCGCCTCGACATCCACAAGTAGCCATGGCGCCCTGGCTGGGGACCAAAGGAGCGCTGCCCCGTTGAGTTTTCCGGGCCGCCCGGATCTGTACAGGCGAGCGGGGATCACCCGCCGTCTCGTACCGCACGTGAGGAGCCGGGAATGTCAGCCCAGGAGCTATCAGGAACGACCGCCCTAGTCACCGGGGCCAGCCGGGGATTCGGCCGCGGGATCGCCGAGGCGTTGTCCGCCGCGGGCGCGCAGGTGGTCGGCGTGGCCCGGGACCGGGCCCGGCTGGACGAGCTGCGCGCCCAGCTCGGGAGCAGCTTCACGCCCGTCGTCGCCGACGTGGCCGACCCCGTCGTGGCCGGCCAGCTCCTCGACAGGTTCGCGCCGCGGACGCTGGTGCTCAACGCGGGGGCGGCCCCGCTGACGCGGCCGCTGCACCTGCACACCTGGCAGACGTTCAGCCGCAACTGGGACGTCGACGTGCAGCAGGTGTTCCACTGGGCCCGCGAGGCGCTGCTGCGTCCCCTGGACCCGGGCAGCACGGTGATCGCGCTGTCCAGCGGGGCAGCGCTGCGCGGCTCGCCGATGTCCGGCGGCTACGCCGGAGCCAAGGCCACGATCCGGTTCATCGCCGCCTACGCCGCCGCCGAGTCCGAGCGAGCCGGGCTCGGCATCAGGTTCCTGTCGGTGCTCCCGCAGCTCACGCCGGCCACCGACCTGGGTGCGGCCGGGGTGGCCGCCTACGCCGCCCGGCAGGGCGTGGCGGTCTCCGACTACCTGGAAAGCCTCGGCCCGCCGCTCACCCCGGACGCCGCGGGGCGGGCCGTCGCCGACCTCGCCCGCGACCCGGCCCACGACCAGGGCGCGTACCTGCTGACGGCCTCCGGCCTCACCCCGGCACCGTGACGCCGCCGGCCGGCCGGGGGTTCCGGCCCCGGCTCGCACGGCACCGTTACGAATCTCAGTCGGCAATCGCCGGGTAGACGAGCGTCTTGAGCTGGCCGCGGAAGTTGAATGTGCCGGAGGGCAGGAACTGGGTCATGAAGACCACGGTGAGGTCCTCTGCGGGATCTACCCAGAAGATCGTGGACGCCGCGCCGCCCCACATGTACTCCCCGGCTGAGCCGATGACCTGCGTGGCGGTCGGGGCCTGGGCGACCGCGACCGTTAGGCCGAAGCCCATGCCGGCGAACCCCACCTCGCCGTACCCGCCGGGCATCGCGACCGACTGCAGGTCGCCGCCGGCGGGCAGGTGGTTGGAGGCCATGAGCTCCACCGTCTTCCGGCCCAGGATCCGCACGCCGGACAGCTCACCGCCGTTCAGCAGCATCTGGCAGAAACGCAGGTAGTCGTGTGTCGTGGAGACCAGGCCGCCGCCGCCGGACAGGAACGAGGGCTGCTTGCGGTAGCCGCTGCGTTGCGGGTCGTCGACCAGCACGAGCTTCTTGCTCGCGTTGCGCCGGTAGCACGCCGCGAACCGGTCGACCTTCTCGTCGGGGACCGCGAACCCCGTGTCGTTCATGGCGAGCGGCCCGAAGATGGTCTGGCGCAGGTAATCGTCGAAGCGCTGCCCGGACATGATCTCGACGAGCCGCGCGCACACGTCCGTCGACACGGAGTACAGCCAGTGCCGGCCGGGATGGAACTCCAGCGGGCAGGCCGCGTAGTGCTCGACCATGCCCTCGAGGGTGGCGTCCGGGCCGCGCCGCAGCCCGGGGGCGAATCCCTCGCCGCGTTCCAGGGCCTCGTCCGAGAACAGCTCCTGCAGGGTCCGGCCGCCGCCGAAGCCGAGGCCGGACATGTGCATCAGCAGGTCGCGCACGGTCATCGGCCGCTCCGGGTCGACGAGCTGCTCCGAGCCGTCCGACGCTCGCTCGCGGACCCTGAGGTCGCGCCACTGCGGGATGAACCGCGTCACGGGGTCGTTCAGCTGGAACATCCCGCGCTCGTACAGGGACATCAGCGCAACGCCGGTGATCGGCTTGGTCATCGAGTAGATGCGCCAGATCGTGTCGTCCTCGACCGGCGCGGACCGCTCGAGGTCCCGGGACCCGAACGAGCGGAAGTAACCGACGTGCCCGTGCCGCGCGACCGCGACCTGGCAGCCGGCGATGCGCCCGGCGTCGATGTACCGGTGCTGCAGATGGTCGGTGATCCGCTCGAGCTGCCGCTCGTCCAGTCCCGCGCCAGCCGGATTGATCTTCACGGGCTTCTCCTTTTCATCCGCCCACCCTCCCGCCCTCGCCCACCCTCCCGCCCTCGCCCACCCTCCCACGCTCCTCGCCCTCCCATCCTTCCTCGCCTACGGGTCCCACGTCACCGGCAGCTCATGCACAATGGTGATGGTCATTTTCTCCTTATATCTCATGGCCGGCGGCGCCGCCGGCCGACTACCCGTGGTCTGTGTCGACCGGAGCGCGCCCGTCGGCTTTGCCGCCGCGCGGCCGCTCAGTGGATGAGCCACCGGGCGCTGAGCGCGAGCGCGGCGACGGCGATCAGGCCGAAGATCACGACCCAGGCCCCGGCGGGCACCGGCGTGAGCCGGGCCAGCTGGTCGGCATCGGAGCGGGCGGCCCGGCCCCGCCGCCGCTCGCGCTGCAGCTCGAGCACCGGCCGCACGCCGCCGAGGAGCAGCAACCAGGTCATCGCGTAGCCGAACCCGGCCTGTACCGGGGCCGACGCGAACAGGCAGACGCCGGCGACCCCGCCCGCGGTGACCAGCACGGCCAGCATGCCGTAGGCGTTGCGGATCGCGACCGCGAGCCCGGCCAGCAGCACCAGGCTGAGCAGCAGCATCCCGGTCAGGTGCCCGATAGCCAGCAGCCCGGCGGCGCCCAGGCCGAGCAGCGACGGCGCCGGGTAGCCGGCCGCCGCGGTCAGCGTGATGCCAGGCCCGTCCGCCCGGCCCGCCGAGCGGGTCTCTCCCGCGGTGCTGCGGTAGAGCCGGACTCCGGCCAGGCGCCGGCCGGTCGCCAGCGCCACGAGCGCGTGGCCGCCCTCGTGCACGATCGTCACCACGGTCCGCGCCACCGGCCAGACCCGGGCCGAGACCACCACGGCGAACGCGAGCGCGCCGCTGGCCAGCACCAGCCATCGCGGCGGCAGCGGCTGGGCCGTGAACGCGTGGTGCCACAGGCCGTCGGCGCGCCGCCCGAGCTCGCCCAGGACGCCGGACAGGCGGTGGGCCAGGCCGGCGGCGTGGCCCGCCGCCGCTTCGGTGAGACCCGCGTCCGTTGCCATCCCTCGCCATCCGCTCGCCTTGCCCAGCCAGCGTAGGCCAGCGTCACGGGATAATGAGCCAATGCCAGCTGCTGACGAGCAGGCCGCGCTGCGCGGCCAGTGCACCTCGTTCCTGAGCGGCCACGGCCCGGTGAGCGTGGCCGACGTTATCGCCGGCATCCCCGCCGATACTGTCCCCGACCGCTACGGCGACGGCGGCGTTGTCGCCGAGCTGGAGGCGGAGATCGCCGGACTGCTCGGCAAGCCCGCGGCCCTGTTCCTGCCCAGCGGCACGATGGCCCAGCAGTCGGTGCTGCGGGTCCACGCCGACCGGCGGCAGCGCCGGACGGTCGTCTTCCACCCCATGTGTCACCTGCACCGCCACGAGGGGGAGGCTTACCAGCGCCTGCACGCGCTGACCGGCCGCCCGGCGGGCGACGCGGACCGGCTGATGACCATCGAGGACCTGACCGTGATCGCCGAGCCGCCCGCGGCGCTGCTGATCGAACTGCCGCAGCGCGACCTCGGCGGCCAGCAGCCGGACTGGGACGACCTGCTGGCCCAGGCCGAGTGGGCCAGGACGCGAGGAGCCGCCGTGCACCTCGACGGCGCCCGGCTCTGGGAGTCCGCCGCGGGGTACGGCCGGCCGCCGGCCGAGGTCGCGGCGCCGTTCGACACCGTGTACGTGTCGTTCTACAAGGGCATCGGGGCGCTGCCTGGCTGCTGCGTAGCCGGGCCCGCGGACATCGTCGCCGAGGTGCGGGAATGGCGGCAGCGCATGGGCGGCACCTTGTTCGGCCTGTGGCCGAACGCCGCGTCGGCGCTGGGCTGCCTGCGGCGCCGACTGCCGCTGATGCCCGGCTATCTCCGTCACGCCCAACAGATCGCGGCGGCGCTCCGGGACGTCGCGGGTGTCCGGGTGGTGCCGGACCCGCCGCAGGCTCCGATGATGCACCTGCTGCTGACCACCACGCAGGACGGGTTCGCCGCGGCGGCACGGAAGCTGGCGGCCGAGCAGCGGATCTGGGTCTGGCCGAGCGCCATGACCACCGGCGACCCGGGCGTGCAGCGGGTAGAGCTGTCCGTTGGCGACGCCACGTGCGCGCTGACCCCCGACCACGTCCGCGACATCATCGCCACCCTGACCGGCCGGTAGGAAGGCGGGCCGTCGGGCGGGCCCCGGCCCCGCGATGCCGCCGCGCCCTGGCTGGGCCCTACTAGGTGGGGACACGTCATACGGTCCGTTCGGGTTGGCCAGGCTGGTATCGCTCGCCCGGGTACGCGATGGGTTTCGGACGACGCCGACTCGGCGCAAGCCGTGTCCGTAATCGGGTGGCCGCGACCGTTTCACAAGTTCCGTGGCGCAAACCGGGCAAACCAACCTGGTTACTCCCTGGAAGTTGTGAAAAGGTCGTCTATCCCGAGGAAGGTCGCAGGACCGAAAAGCTCGCCGGCTGGTCGCCGGCGGCGCGGCGTGCCTAATAGAGCGGGCAGCAGGGCTGATGGCTATGCTCGGGAGTCCGTCAGGAGTCAGGACGCCGCCGGGGGATCCATGAATACGGCTAGCGAAGGTTCGGCCGCGGCCAGCCGGGATGAGCTCTCTGGCGGTCGCGGTGTCGAGGAGGCGAACGGGCAGACGGCCGGGCACGAGGCAGCCGACGCAGCCGACGCAGCCGAGGCCGCCGACGCGGCCGTTGCCGCCGCCGGGCGGGCCGCGCAGGCGGCGGCCGGCCGGCTCGGGCAGATGCCCGCCGACGGCCTGGACGAGGCGCTGCGCGCGATCGCGACCCGGCTCAGCGAGCGGGCGGCCGAGGTGATCGCCGCGAACGCCGATGACGTCCGGGCGGCCCGGGCCGACGGCCTGGCCGCCGGCTTCGTCGACCGGCTCACTCTCGACCGCGCCCGTGTCGATGCCATGGCGGATCAGCTGCGCGCGCTGGCCGACGTCCCGGCCGAGCCGGCCCGGACCCGGGTCCGGGACCTGCCCGACGGCCTCGAGCTGCAGGAGTGGCGCCGCCCGGTCGGGGTGATCGGGGCGAACTTCGAGGCTCGCCCGAACGTGGTCGTGGACATCGCGTCGCAGCTGATCAAGTCGCGCAACGCGGGCGTGCTGCGCACCGGCTCCAGCGCGATCGGGTCGGCCGGCGTTCTGGTCGACCAAGTCGTCGGCCCGGCGATGGCCAGCGCCGGTCTCGACCCGGCGGCGATCCAGCTGCTGCGCGCGCCCGGCCGCGAGACCGCGGTCGCGCTGGTGCGCCAGCCGACCCTGATACCGCTGGTCATCCTGCGCGGCAGCGGCGAGAGCACCCGGTCGCTGGCGCGCGAGGCGGCGCTGCACGGGGTGCGGACGCTGGCGCACGCCGACGGCGGCGCGGTGATCTACATCGACGGGTCGGCCGACCGGGCGCTGGCCCTGCGGCTGATCGAGCGCAGCCTGGACCGCCTCGGGGTCTGCAACCGGCTGAACCTGCTGCTCGTGCACCAGGAGATCTGGGACGGCACGGTCCCGGCGGTGACCCAGCTCGCGGACCGGCTCGGCATCGCGGTCTCGCTGCCGCCGCACCGGCACGCGCTCGGCCTGGAGTGGGCCCTGGAACCCGGCTCGGAGGCCACGATCACGATGGCCCCGGCCGCCGGCGCCGAGGACGCGGCCGCGATCGCCAACCGGGAGACGTCGAGGCTGGCCGCCGCCATCGTGGCGGAGGACGGCGCCGCGGCCGGCCGGTTCCTCGACGCCTACGCGGGCACCGGGGCGTTCTGGAACGCCTCCCCGCGCCTGCTCGACGGGTTCAGGCTGCTGTCGGTGCCCGAGACCGGGATCAATATCGATAACGTTCCGGGGCCGCGCGGGCCGGTGACGTTCCGGGACCTTTACCTGCGTCAGTACACGGTGATCCCGAGCACCTACCCGGAGTAGACGACCAGCGACTCGCGGTGCACCGCGTGGATGCCCCGGACCACCCGGCGCGCGGCCGGCTCGGTCGGCACCTGCCCGTGCAGGAAGCCCCTGCTGAGCAGGAACGTGGTGCACAGGGCCGGCTGGGCCAGCAGCAGCGAGTCGGCCAGGTCGGCCACCCGGTCCGCTGAGAACGCCGTAAGCTGCGCGAACGCCTCCTGGCTGGCCCGCGATGCGCCCTCGGCCAGTTCCCGGCAGTCCTTGTAGACGTCCGGATCGAGCAGCGATGCGGGGCTGCCGCCGGTCCTCGCGGCTGTGTTTCCGGCTCGCCTCCGGGGCGCGCTTGAGGCACCGCCTTCCCTCGTCGCTCGCTCCTCCGTCGCTCGCCGCCTCCGCCTCTCCTCACCCCAGGCGGCGCCGCGCCCCTCCGGCTCGCCCAAGAGGGCGGTGCCGCTGTACCTCAGCCTGAGCAGGATCGAGATCGCGCAGGCCACCTGCTGCGGCGACAGCGCGCGCAGCAGCCGCAGGATGCTGGCGGGCAGCGCCACCGAGCCGCGGCCGATCAGCCGCTCCGGGTGACGGACGTCGACCAGCTCGACGACCGAGCCGGCCGCGAACTCGCCGTCGACGCGCTTGACGCCGGACAGGAACAGCGTGCTGCCGGTGCGCAGGCTGACCTCCGCCTCGCGGTTGACGTGCACCGATCCCTCGGAGTAGGCGATGCCGCCGATCCACCGCCGGGACGGCTCGAGGCGCGTGCCGACGCCGCGGATGACCGTGCCGACGCGGGCGCGCGGATTGAGGCTGCGGGCGACGATATCGCGCTCCTCGGCCGAGCCGATCACGCATTCCACGCCGCAGCAGGCGGCCCTCGCGGCCGCGCCGAGCTTCGAGCCCATGCCGCCCCGGCCGGTCCCGCCCGCGCTCACCCGGACGGCCCGGGCCTCGGCCGGGGTGAGCCGGGTAATCCGGTCGCTGAGCGAGGAGTCGCGATAGGCGGCCCGGACGTCGGTGAGGAACAGCAGCCGGGAGGCCTCGGCGGCCACCGCGACCGCGACGGCCACCTGGTCGTTGTCGAGCGCCGACAGCGGGTCGGTCGCGTCGTTGCCGTTGACCACCGGCAGCAGGCCGCGGCCGACCGCCTCCCGCAGCAGCTGGCCAAGATCGCCCATGGCCCGCGGGGACGCCAGGTCACTGCGGGATATCAGGATCTGGCCGACCTCGACCCCCACCGCGGCGGCCAGCTGCCGGTACAGCGCCATCAGCGCGGGCTGGCCGACCGCGGCGGGCATGGCGGTGTCCACGGCCTGCTGCGGGGGACGGCACTGCCCGGCCTCGGGGCTGTCGTACTGGCGCAGGATCTCCTGCAGCGATGCGACGAGCCGGTCATAGCCGGCGGCGGCATCGTCGCTCCCGCCCCGCCCGCCCGAGCCTGCCGGCGCCGCGTGCACCGACGAACGCACCGAGCCTATGAGCGCCTGCAGCGCGGGAGCCGCCCCGGCGGTCGGGCCCTCGAACGCGAGCAGCCGCCGGCCGAGCCGCGCCGCGCCCGAGGTGACGAGGATGATCTCGTGGCCGGCCCGCTGCGCCGCGGCGATCTGGCTGACCAGGCCGGCTATCACATCGAGGGCGAGTCCGTCACGGCTGGCGATGGAACTCGAGCCGAGCTTGATTACTTGTCTGGTCACGGATAACTCACGACGATGCACCGGCGGGTACCGGCGCGGCAAGGCAGTATGGGCTCACGCGCAAATGATCATCTCAGACGCTATCACGACGCTCGCGCTCGCCGCCCAGCCCGAGCTGGCATGTCCTAAATCTATGACATTAAGTAATTGTAACGCTACCAGTAGTGGCACAACGAGACCGGCGAGGCGTCCAACTAGGGGCCAACGGCGGTTAGTTTCGCAGTATGTGACGCTTTCAGTACACAAGTTCGCTCTTATATTCGATCACTATGGATGTCATAGTGTGATCAGCGCCATAGTTTGATTTCGGTTTTGGGGCATCATGCGGTCCGCTTTTCGGTGTTCAGAGTAACGACCGAAACCACCCAGGCAACGTGATGGTTCCCCCCGAGTAACGCGCCGCCCTGTCCCCGCGTCACGTTCGCCGCTGCCGCAGGCCGGCGCATCGCCGTCGGCCGGCAGCGCCCTGGGTGACCGCCGAGCGCTCCCCTGGCGCCGACACGAAGGTTGATCTTGTCCCCCCGCCATCGCTCATCAGCGTCATCATTCCGCGACCGGTACCGCTTCCCCTATCGGCCCTCCCGGCTGACGCTCGGGATCGCCGCCGCGACCGTGGCGGCCGTGGCCGGCGTGGCGGCCGGCGTCTCGGCCGGCACGGGAGACCCGGCCGGCGCGCCCGGCCGCCTCGACGCGATCAGCCGTGCCGGGGCTGCGTACGCCCCCGACCACGCGCGGGCTGCGCACGCCGACTCGCGCAGCGCCCGCTCCATCGCCACGCACGCGCCGTCGAGGCAGCACTCCCGGGGCAAGGTCACGGCGCCCGCGCAGCACCCCGGCCGGAAGGCCGCCGTCCGGCAGCCGGCCCGGCATGGCCACCCAGCCGTGGTGCGGCACCCGGCCCAGGCCGCGCCGGCCAAGCCCTACCTCATCTACGACTCGGTCCTGCCGACCGCGATCCCGGCCAACAGCACGGTGGCCACGTACGCCACCGGCCCCTACGCGGCCACGCTGTCCCAGGTCGCCGGGCGGCAGGTGATCTGGATCGACGTCTACGGAACGGACTACGGGGCCTCGGCCCTCGACGTCGAGCCCACTGACGCGACGCCGGACCAGGCCGCGAGCTGGGCGTATCACCGGCTGAGCCTGCATCCGACCGAGCTCGCGCACATCTACACGAACATCTCGGAGTGGCCGCAGGTGCAGGCGGCCTGCGCCAGGCTCCCGGGGTGGATGCAGTCGCACATCCGCTGGTGGATCGCCGACCCGACCGGCGTTCCGCACGTAGTGCCCGGCTCCGACGCCACGCAGTGGTACTGGGGATCGAGCTACGACATCTCGACCGCAACCGCGCGCTTCTAACGGTCCGGGCCCGTCACAAAGGTCCGGGGCAGGCGGTTCGCCGGACCGCCTGCCCCGGCGCGGGCTTGGCGGGAGCTACGGACGGTTCTCGCGCAGAGCACCAAGGGCGGCGTGGTCCTCATATCCCCGGGCTCGGAGGCGTCCTGGCGGCAGACTTGCCGTTTACTTGCGACCCGGTTGCGGGGGATTCGTCCTTTGCGGGAGCGGGCAGGTCAGCTGGCTGCGCCGAGCGCGGCGCTGACGCTGGCGATGATCGCCCCTCCGATCGCGATGGAGACGAGCGAGCGGAGGAAGCCGGTGGCGAAGAAGCGCCACCGGATCCAGGCCAGGGCCACCAGTTCGAAGACGATCACGGCCAGCGCCACGGCCAGCGCGGCGTGGTAGGCCGGGATCAGGAAGGGCAGGGTGTGCAGGATGCCGCCGAGGAACGTGCCCGTCCCGGTGATCTTCCCGCGCAGGTAGGGGTTGCCGCGTCCGGTCAGGTCCCCGGTGTCGGACAGGCCCTCGGAGAAGGCCATGCTGACGCCGGCGCCGAGCGCGGTGGCCAGCCCGGCGAGGAACGCGTAGTGCGGCTGGTGGGTGGCGAACGCGACCGCGAAGATGGGCGCCAGGGTGGACAGCGATCCGTCGATCAGGCCGGTCAGGGCGGGCTGGGCCCGCTGCAGCAGGAACGATCGCTGGTCGTGGCGCCTGGGCGGCCGGCCCGCCCGCCGGGGCGGGCGGGCCGGTATGAGGAGGGTCACCGCAGGGCTCCTTGCTGGACTGGCACGGGCGGGGCCGGGGCTGACTTGCGGGGCTCGATGGCCAGGTGCGGGAGGCGCCGGTCGAGCCAGCGGGGCAGCCACCAGTTGGCGGTGCCGAAGATGTGCATCGCCGCGGGGACCAGCACGGTGCGCAGGATGAACGCGTCCAGCGCCACTGCGGCGGCCAGCCCGATGCCGAACTCGGCGATGTCCCGCTGGCCGGTGAATGAGAACGTCAGGAACACGCAGATCATGATCGTCGCCGCCGCGGTGATGACCCGCGCCGTTTCCACCTGACCGGTGCGGACGGCTGCCGCGTTGCGGCGCGTGCGCGCCCATTCCTCGTTCATCCGGCTGACCAGGAACACCTGGTAGTCCATGGACAGGCCGAACAAGATGGCCAGCGTCACCGGCGGCAGGAACGCCTCGACCGGCCCGGCCTTGCCCAGGCCGAGCGCGTCGCTGCCCCCGCCCCACTGGAAGAACGCCGTGATAACACCGAACGTCGCGGCCGCCGCCAGCAGGTTCATCACCGCCGCGGTCGCCGGGATGAGCAGGCTGCGGAACGCCACCACCAGCAGCAGGAAGCTGACCCCGACGATGGCGAGGATGAACCACGGGAGCTTGCCGGTGATTACGGTGGCGAAGTCGGCGAACGTCGCGGTGATGCCGCCGACGTAGGCCCGCAGCGTGGTGCCCTGCTCGGCGGCCGGGATGACGTGATCGCGCAGCGTGCTGATGAGGTCGGAGGTCGCCTGAGCCTCGGGCGACGTGCCGGGGGTTACCTGGATGACCTCGGTGCCGCGGGCCGCGGCCAGCGCCCGCACGCTTGTCACGTTGGCTACGTGCGGCAGCCGGTCCTGCAGCGTCCGCAGCGCCGCCGCATCGGCCGGCGAGCTGATCTGGGCGACGAGCAGCAGCGGCCCGTTGAAGCCCGGCCCGAAGCCGTACGCGAGCAGGTCGTACGCCTGCCGGGTGGTGGTCGACGATCGGTCGTTGCCCTGGTCGGAGGAGCCGAGCCTCAGGCTGAGCACCGGGATGGCGAGCACTACCATGACGGCCGCGGCCGCGGCGGCCAGGACAGCAGGCCTGCGTTCGACCGTGCGCGCCCAGCGCGTCCAGATTCCGCCCGCGTCCTGCGCCGCCCGCTGACTCGCCAGCCGGCGCCGCTGCCGCCGGCTGAGCACCCGCGGGCCAAACACGCCCAGCAGCGCGGGCAGCAGGGTAACGGCGGCGAGCACCGTGAACACGACGGTCAGAGCGCAGGCTACGGCCAGGCCGTTCAGGAAACCGAGGCCCAGGACCAGGATGCCAAGGATGGCGATGCACACCGTGCCGCCCGCGAACAGCACCGCGCGGCCCGAGGTGTCGATGGCCGTGACCGCCGCGTGCTCAACACTCAGCCCGGACTGCAGGCCGCGGCGGTGCCTGGTAACGATGAACAGCGCATAGTCGGTCCCGACGCCCAGGCCGATCAGTGCGCCGAGGATCGGCGCGAAGTTGACCACGCTCATCGTGTGAGTCAGCGGCGCGATCGCCATAAGCCCGCCGACCACCCCGGCGATGGCGGTGACGATGGGCAGCAGCATCGCCAGCAAGGAGCCGAACGCGATGAACAACACCACCGCGGCCGCGGCAAGGCCGACCACGATGCTGAAGCCGAACGACGACTGCTCGGCGTTCCCGATCGCGTCGCCGCCGAGCTGGACGTTCAGCCCGGGCGCGCGGGCCGCCTCGGCCGCGTTGATCACCCGTGTGATATCGGCGCCGGCCAGGCTGTCGGCCTGCCTGGTGAAGTTGACCGTGGCGTAGGCGATGCGGCTGTCCCGGCTGATCTGCCCGGCTCCGTGTGGCCCGTACGGGCGGACCACGGCGGCCACCTCGGGCATGGTCGCGACCCGGTTCAGCACGCCAGTCATCCGCGCCACGACCGCCCGATCACGCACCGTGCCGCTGCTGACCTGCCAGACGATCGTGTCGGAATCACCGGCCTGCGCCGGGACAGCCCTGGCCAGCAGCTGCTGCGCCATGGCGGAACCCGTTCCGGGCAGCGAGAACGAGTTGTCGTAGTTGCTCTTGACAGCCTGGCCGAGCGTGCCCAGACCTATCAGCGCGACCACCCAGGCCGCGATAACTACAAACCGGCGGCGGAAACACCACCTAGCGAGGGCAGACACGATTGCCTCCATTCATGGGAAGGGCGTGGTCGAGGTCACTGACCGCGAGGGCGACGACGTGAATGCGGGGTTGCATCGTCGGTTACGAGCATCGTTGCCATGCCATCGATGCTCTCGGCCGCGCGGCCGGCCGGCATCGTGCACGGGAAGCGTCTTCTGACAGGTCAGCTGGGATGCGGCCGACTGCTCGGGTACTTCTCGGGGAGTAGCCGGAAATGGGTCCGACGGGCGAATGCCGCCGGGGATCATGCGCGTACGCTCTGAGGAGGCTTCCTCCTGCGAGGATGACGCGGTTGCGGATGCCGGGTTCGTCCTAGTGGCTGATTTGTCCCTGACCTGACAGGGTCATGCGGTGGCGTCACCGGCGGGCTCGGTCGCGGCCAGCAGGGCCGTCGCCATCTGGCGGAGCTCGACGCGGCGGATCTTGCCGGTGGCGGTGGTGGGGTAGGCGTCGGTGAACACCACGCGCCGCGGCCGCTTGTAGGTGGGCAGCCCGGCCCGGCAGAACTCGATCAGCCCGGCCTCGGTCACCGCGCCGCCGGGCTGGAGCATGACGTAGGCCACGGGCTTCTCCAGCCCGTCGCCGTCCAGGCCGGCGACCACCACAGCCTGCGCGACCGCCTCGTGGGCGAGCAGCCGCTCCTCGACCTCGGCCGGTGACAGCCACATGTCGCTGACCCTGAGCATGTCGCCGGTCCGGCCGAGGCAGGCGTAGTAGCCGTCGGCGTCCCGGACGTAGGTGTCGCCGGTGCGCAGCCAATCGCCCTGGAACACCTGCCGCGACGCGTCGTAACGGGACCAGTAGCCGGTCGCGGCGGACGCGCCGCGCACATACAGCGTGCCCGGGGTACCTTCCGGCACCACCGCGCCGGCCTCGTCAAGGATCTTCAGCTCATAACCGGGCACGGCCACGCCGGTGGTGCCGGGCCGCACCTGTCCCGCGCGATTCGACAGGAAGATGTGCAGCATCTCGGTCATCCCGATGCCGTCGAGGATGTCCACGCCGAAGTGGCCCGTCCACCGCTGGTACAGGGCGGCAGGCAGCGCCTCCCCGGCCGAGGCGGCCAGCCGGACCCCGGCCATGGCGGCGGAGGGCAGCCCGGCGCGCAGCATGCCGGCGAGGAACGTGGGCCCGGCGAAGAACAGGGTGGGGCCGAACTGTCCCGCCCGTTCGGCTATCAGGTCCGGCCGTGACGGGGCTGGTTCCAGGATCGTGGCTGCCCCCGCCGACAGCGGGAACAGGACCGAGTTGCCCAGACCGTAGGCGAAGAACGCCTTGGCCGCCGACAGGCAGCGGTCGTCGGGCCGGATGCCGAGCACCTGAGCCCCGTAGGTCTCGCAGACCACCTGGACCGAGCCGTGCCGGTGCATCGCCGCCTTGGGCTTGCCGGTGGTGCCGGAGGTGTAGAGCCAGAACGCCGGGAAGTCCGCGGTGGTCGGGTACACCGCGTCATCGGGCACGGCGGCGGCCACCAGCGCGTCAAGATCATGTACCGGCACCCCCGCCTGCGCGACCGGTTCCGCCCCGCCGGCCGCGAGAATGCCGCGCAGCTCCGGTGCGGCCGCGGCGGCCTCGGCCGCGAGGGCGGTGAACTCCGGCGTGACCGCCAGCAGTCGGGCGCGGGAGTCGCGCAGCAGCTCGGCCAGCCCGGCCGGGCGCAGCATGGTGGAGACCGGTACCGGGATCGCGCCGATTCGCATCGCGGCGAGGTAGGCGGCCACGAAGCCGGGGCCGTCGGCCATGAACATGACCAGGCGCTGCTCCGGCTGCAGGCCCAGCTCGCGCAGCGCGGCCGCGGCGCGTCCGACCAGCTCCAGGAGCTGCTCGTAGGTCAGGTCCCCGCCGATGCCCGTGACCGCCAGCCTGCCGCCGTCACCGGCCTTCACCCGCCGGTCGAGCAGGTACTCGCACGCGTTCCCAGGCTCTGCGGCCATCGCGCCTCCAGCCAGTGGTCTAGGCCAAGTGAACGTAGTCGTAATCGAACGGCTTGCCGTTGATGCCGTGCCGCGGCGGGGCGATCCACGCGGCGATCTTGCCTCGCTCGTGGACCGGCTGCATCAGCGAGCGGACGTAGGTCTTGTCCACGTCGGTGGGCAGCCACTCGCCCTCGCGCTGCTTCCAGTCGTCCGCGCTCAGCTTTTCCCCGTCCGGGCTGGCCTCGATCCCGGCGAACGCGCCCACCTTCCGGTTGAAGGCCATGTGCGGCAGCCTCAGCCGCTGCGGCAGCCCGGCGTCGGCCAGGATCTTGTTCCACCGGTTCACCCCGCTCTGGCAGTCGGCGATGTACTCCCGCCGCAGGTCGGTGTTCAGCCCGGTCAGCGCCGCCACCTCGGTCTGCCCGATATCGCCGTCCTCGGTGAGCGTGTCGACCATGATCGCGTCGTCGGTGAGCTTGTGGTCGTCGCGGCGGCGGTCCTCCAGCCAGCGGCCCTTCAGCCCGGCGGTGTAGTAGTTGGCGACGTTCGTCGACGTCTCGCCGCCGAACAGGTCGAGCGATACCGAGTAGTGGAAGTTCAGGTACTTCTGGATCACCGGGAGGCCGATCGCGCCGTGGCCGGTGACGTCGTCGGTGTCGTTCTCCGTCATCAGCCGCGCGGTGCGCTCCACGATCCGGTCGATGCCCGTGGTGCCGACCATCATGTGGTGCGCCTCTTCCTTGAGCATGAACTCGCACGTCCGGCTCAGCGGGTCGAACGCCGACTCCTTCAGCGTTCCGAGCTGGTACTTGCCGTCCCGGTCGGTGAAGTAGGTGAACATGTAGAACGACAGCCAGTCGGGGGTCTCCTCGTTGAACGCGCCCAGGATCCGCGGCGCCTGGCGGCTCCCGGAGTTACGGTGCAGCAGCGCCTCGGCCTCCTCGCGGCCGTCCCGGCCGAAGTAGGCGTGCAGCAGGTACACCATCGCCCACAGGTGCCGGCCCTCCTCCACGTTGACCTGGAACAGGTTCCGCAGGTCATACAGGGACGGAGCGGTCGCGCCCAGGTTGCGCTGCTGCTCGACCGACGCGGGCTCGGTGTCGCCCTGCACGACGATCAGCCGCCGCAGGTCCGAGCGGTACTCGCCGGGCACCCTGTCCCAGGCAGGCTCCCCCTTATGCTCGCCGAAGCCGATCGCGCGGCCGGGCTCGCGCTCGGCCAGGAATATGCCCCACCGGTAGTCGCGCATCGGCACGAACCCGAACTGCGCCCATCCGTCCCGGCCCACGTTGACCGCCGTGCGCAGGTACACGTCCCGGGTCGGCAGCGCCGGCCCCATCGACTCCCACCAGGACAGGAAGTTGGGCTGCCAGGACTCCAGCGCCCGCTGCAGCCGCCGGTCCTCGTGCAGGCTGACGTTGTTCGGGATCTTCTCGGTGTAGTCAGCCGTAGTCGTCATACGGGGCCCCCGCTCGCTCATGTTGACCCGCCAAGCTCATCCATCCTCACACGCGCTTGCGGTCGAAGACGGCCCGCTGGCCGGTGCCGTATCTGCGCAGCGCGCCGTCGGGGCCGGACGCGCTCGGCCGGGTGAAGATCCAGTTCTGCCAGGCGGACAGCCTTCCGAAGATCTTGGTTTCCAGCGTCTCCGGGCCGGCGAACCGGTAGTTCGCCTCCATTCCCGTGAGCGCGTCCGGGCTGAAGCTGGACCGCTCCTCGACGGCGAGCCGGACCTCCTCCGCCCAGTCGATGTCGTCGGGGGCGAACGTGACCAGGCCCAGCCGCTCGGCGTCCCCGGCCTCGAGCAGCTGCCCGGCGAGCTTCTCCGCCGCGGCCAGCGCGTCCGGGTCGCCGAAGAAGCGGGTCTGCAACCTGGTCAGGTCGTTGCCCATCGGCAGCGCC
>DASYXX010000148.1:0-3181 GCA_035934395.1 Streptosporangiaceae bacterium | reverse complement strand
GACGAGGTATCGGTCTTCAAGGTCGGCGGGAAGATGTTCGCGGCGTGCAACCTCGACGGCGAGCCGCTGCAGCTGAGCGTCAAGTGCGACCCGGACATCGCGGTCCAGCTGCGGGCCGCGCATCCCGCGATCGCGCCCGGCTACCACCTGAACAAGCGGCACTGGAACACGATCACGCTTGACGGCTCGCTGCCCGACCGGATGGTGGCCGACCTGCTCGGCGACTCCTACGACCTGGTCGTCGCCTCATTGCCCAAGGCGCGCAGGCCGGCCTGAGCACGGGCGGGCTACAGGCGGAAGGCCGAGGTCATGGTCGGGAAGGCGGATGCCCGGCCGAGCCTCGGCAGGTGCAGCAGCTGCTCCGTGGTGCCGAGCAGGGAATAGTGGTTGAACAGCCTGCCGGACCTGGTGCCCGGCCGGGTGCTCGGGCTGATCACGATCGTGGCCACGTGACAGCCGACGTCGACGGTGTCGGCGGAGCACTGCTGCGCCGTGCCGCCCTCACCCTCGTCCCAGGTCACGAACACCACCGTCGTGCCGCTTCGGTACTCCGGGCTGTTCAGGATCACGGGCAGGTTCCTGGCCAGCCACCTGTCCCCGTCGGCGACCGTGCCGTCGTGCATGTCGTCGATCAGGTTCGGGGTGATGAACGAGAACGCTGGCAGCCTGTGCCGCGCCAGGTCGGCGGCCAGCCGCGAGTAGGGCACATCGAACTGTGCGCAGGTCCTCAGCCTGGTGAAGTAGGGCGGCGGGTTGTGGCGCACCGCGTACTCACCGGAGTTCACCCGGTCGCAGGGCCTCGGCATCGACTCCTCGTACGCCTTCCATGACTCGCGCTGACCGAAGATGCTGGCGGCCGAGGTGCGGCAGACGGGCGACGGATCGCAGTCGGTCGTGAACGTCTGCAGCGGCGGGAACCCGAGCCCGGACGTGGCGGCGACGTAGTTCGGCAGGCTCGGGTGGGTGATGTTGTGGTAGTTGGTGGCCAGCCCGCACCGGGCGGCGAGGGAGTTGATGTAGCGCGCCTGGGGCGAGCCGATGATCGTGTTATAGCTGTGGTTTTCCATCCACACCCAGATCACGTGGGTGTAGCGGTGCGGCGAGGCCAGCGTGCCGCAGGGGCGGCTGGCCGAGGGCGCCGCCGCATGGGCTGGCGCCAGCGACGCGGCCATCGCGCTCTGCGCGCCGGCCAGCAGCGATATCGCCGCCGCCAGGGCGAGGAGCCTGGAGCGCATGGACACCTCCGGAGTCGGCACGCGGGACGTAGCCCAGTCTTGCGCCGGGTTGTCGGCCGCAAAACTCGCCTGCGTAAAGCCTCACCCGTTCCTCACCGGGTCTTTACCCCGGCGCCGGCGCGCGTTTAGCCGGCCTCGCAGGTGGGTCACGGCGCCGACCGTGTGGTCGCGAGCACGTGCAGCCCGGCCTCGACCAGGCCGAAGCCGACGCGCCGCCGCAGCCGTCCCCGGCCGCCGCTCACGCTTCGCATCGGCTCCGATTCGCGGGACCGGGCCTGGCTCCGGCGCTGGGCGGCCTCGCGCCGGATCTCGCGCACGTGCGAATCGGCCAGCTCACTGAGCATCCAGGGGTTCATGACGTTACCTCTCGGTCGTCGCCGTCGGCTGGCGGCAGGGTTAGCGGATAGGCCAGCACGAGCATCTCCACCGGCACCGACCCGGGCGGGCGCAGCGACGGATCGGTGTTCCGCTCCGGGAACCTCGACCGGAGCAGCGCCAGCAGGTCCTCGCTGAGCTGCTTCAGTTCCTCGGCCGTCAGGTGGAACACCAGGTCTGCGTCCTCGGCGGCGTCGCGCCACCGTCGCGGGTAGGTCGCCCGCGTCTCCCGCCACGTCCGGTACCGGTCAAGCTGGCGCTCTCGGATCAGGCTGACCAGGGCATCAATTGCGATCTCGGTGTCCGGGTCATCGTGGGTGTTGGTGATCTCCATGCCGTGCGTGGTCATGCGCCACGGCCGGGCGCGGCCCTTGCCGCCGCCCGCTTCCTCCACGAACCCGTACTTGGCGAGCTGGCGCAGGTGGAACGAGCACGTGGTCGACGACTCGCCGATCTGCTCGCCGACCTCGGTGGCCGTCATCGCGCCGCCGAGGCTCAGCGCCTCCAGGATCGCGATCCGCACCGGATGGGCCAGGGCGCGAAGCGTCCGGGCGTCCGTGATCTTCCGCAGTTCCGGCGGCGCCGCTGGCGCGGCCGCGCCGGGCGTCCCGGACCCTGTATCGTCGAGAGACATGTCTCGATAGTTACATGTCGAGAGATATCTGTCAAGAGTAATCTCTCGAGACTATGCTCTCGAGAGATTAGCCGCGAGCCACGCCCGGAGGCGAGCCGATCCGCCGCAGCAGGTACCAGGAGAAGTAGCTTCCGTACCTTCGCTGCAGGTCAGGGCGCCGCCAGTCACGGCCGCCGATCGTGGCGCGGCAGGAGGCCGTCCCGCACCGGCATTCCATCTCGCCGTCGTAGTCGTCGAACAGCGCGTAGTCGGTGGTGAGCTCCTCGCCCGCGTCGATGTCGCGCATGGCCACCAGCACGATGTTGCCCCCGAAGCCCACGTTCGGCTCGCAGGAGTGGTTGATGAAGAGCATGACCGGCTCGTACTCGGCCTCGTCCAGGGCGACGAGGTGGAAGCCGTCCGCGATCTGGACGTCGGAGTTGGCCAGGCGCTCGGGCAGGGAGCGCAGCGTGGCGGTGTCCACGATGTGGCCGCCCTTGATCGCCACGAGCTCATCCTTGGCGATCGGCGCGACGGCCACGAGCCCTCGCCCCTCGATGGCGCTCGGCCCGCCCTTGCTGGCCTTCGGCGAGATGTAGCTGGAAACGAGCATGGCTCAGCCTTTCAGTCCCAGCCGGCTCCGGCCGACCCGGCCGCGCCTTCCTGGCCCGGCAGGTGCGGCGGCGCGGCCCCGCGATCATGGGCGTCACCGCTGATAAGCTGCGCATCTGGTGGTCGCGAATGGTGCCTGATGGGAAGTGACATAGCCCGGGCCGATGGCCAGCTCGATCTGGGCTCCGCCGAGACGGGACTGGCCGTGCTGATCGAGGCGTGCGAGCGGGCGGTGGAGGAGGAGCGCGTGGCGGAGCTGCCGCCGGCGCAGATGCGCGCGCTGCTGGCCATAGAGCAGGCGGGAAGCCTCAACCTCAGCCGGCTGGCCGAGGCGCTGGGAGCGCAC
>DASYXX010000141.1:0-12591 GCA_035934395.1 Streptosporangiaceae bacterium | reverse complement strand
GGGGCCCGGGCGTGCGCGGCCGCGGCCGCCGCCCGCGACGAGGGGCTCACCGCGCAGGCCGCGGCGCTGCGCGATCGCCTGAGCGCCGAGGCCGGCCAGCTCGAGGTGGACGGGCCGCTGCAGCGGGCGCACCAGCTGACGTTCGCCGCCGAGGTGACGCTCGCGGGCCGCGCCCTGGCCGCGGCTCTCCCCCTGCCCACCGCCCTCCCCAAGCCCGGCGACCTGCGCCAGGCCTGGGATGCGGCGGCGCAGGCGTGGGAGGCGGTGAGCCAGCCGTATCCGCTGGCGGCCGCCCTGTGGCGGTCGGCCGAGGCGGCGCTGGGCGACGGTGACCACGACGGCGCCGCGGCCCGGCTGCGCCGCGCCGCGCTGCTGGCCGGGCAGCTGGGCGCCGGCCCGCTGAGCGACG
The DNA here is from genome assembly GCA_035934395.1 of Streptosporangiaceae bacterium. Classification (GTDB taxonomy): domain Bacteria; phylum Actinomycetota; class Actinomycetes; order Streptosporangiales; family Streptosporangiaceae; genus JASHPR01. The sequence continues at coordinate 12,182 of DASYXX010000141.1, read as the reverse complement.
ACATCGCGGTGCTGGCCCGGCGGGCCAGGATCGGGCTCGGCGATGACGCCGACACGAGCGCGGCGGGCGGCGAGACTCCCGCGCGCGGCCGGCTCGGGCTCACGGCACGCGAGTTCGAGGTGCTGCGGCTGGTGGCGGCCGGGCGGAGCAACCGCGACATCGCCGGCGAGCTGTTCATCTCCGTGAAGACCGCGAGCGTTCACGTGTCTAACATCCTCGGCAAGCTCGGCGTGGCGAGCCGCGGCGAGGCCGCAGCCGCCGCGCACCGGCTCCGCCTCTTCGACTCGCTTCCGGCCTGATGCAGCGTGATGGTGTCAGACCTGCCTGGGAGAATGAGCCGGTGGCGACCACAGAGACGGCTGGCCGTGATGTTAGATCTCCCGGAGCTGATAGATCCCGGCGGGCGGAGCTGGGTGACTTCCTCAAGGCGCGGCGCGCCGCGCTGCGGCCCGAGGACGTCGGGCTGCCGCCGGGGCCGCGGCGGCGCACGCCGGGGCTGCGGCGCGAGGAGGTAGCCCTGCTGGCCGGCGTGGGCGTCAGCTGGTACACCTGGCTGGAGCAGGGCCGGCCGATCAACGCCAGCTGGCAGGTGCTGGACGCGGTCGCGCGCACCCTGCGGCTCGACGGCGCCGGGCGCTGGCACCTGTACCGGCTCGCCGAGGCCATGCCGGTGCGGTCGTGGGCCACGACCACCGTCGTTCCCGATGCCGTCAGCGACGTGATCCGCTCGCTGGACCCGCTCCCGGCCGTGCTGATCAACAGCCGCTTCGACATCATCCAGACCAACGACGCTCACGAGGAGATGTTCTGGGATTGGCACAGCCTGCCCTGCGTGCACAAGAACCTGCTCTGGTGCGCGATCACCGAGCCGCGCGCGCGAGAGATGTTCCTCAACTACGACGAGGAGATCCCGTATCTGGTCGCCCGGCTGCGCGCCGCCTACGCCCAGCACATCGGCGACCCGGAGTGGGACGAGGACATCCGCCGCCTGGCGGTCCTGAGCCCGGAGTTCGCCGAGCTGTGGGCGCGCCACGAGGTCGCCGCGCCCGCGCCGCGGACGCTGCGATTCCGGCACGCCGAGGCCGGGCCCATGACGTTTACCCGCACCGAGCTGGACGTCTTGTCCGTGTCTGACCTGCGCGTCGCCGCCTACAGCCCGCAGGACGACGACACCAGAGAACGCCTCCCCCGCACCCGCCGGGCGCGCGCCGCTGACCCGCTGTGAACGGCAGAATGGCCAGTCATGACCGATGGACCCGAGCGCTCGCAGCTGCATGGCCTGTTCGGCGCAGGGCGAGATCACACAGGCAAGAGCCGGGCTGCCGGCATCTACGGCGCCATCATCACCGCGGCGATCCTTGACACGGCCGGTAACCGCCTGCCCACCGATGCGCTGGTCATCGCGGTCGTGGTCACGCTGGTCGTGTACTGGCTGGCTGAGGAGTACGCCAAGCTGCTGGGCGAGCATGTGGCAGGTGGGCGGCTGCCCACGTGGAGCCACGTCCGGGCAGGACTGGCGTCCACCTGGCCGATGGTCAGCGCGTCCTTCGCGCCGCTGCTGGTGCTGCTGCTGGCCCACCTGGCCGGGGCCTCAGCCTTGGTGGCCGCCAACGCCGGGCTGATAGCGGCAGTCGTGCTGCTGACGGGCTACGCATGGTCAGCCAGCCGGGCAGCCCAGTTGCGCGGGCGGCAACTCCTGGTCGCAACGTCGGTTGCGGCGGCGCTGGGGCTGGTGATGATTGCGCTGAAGGACCTGGTTCTCCTCCACTTCCACTAAGGATTGCTGTCCTCGATGTCACGACGCGATTGACTGCGTGACGCACGGCTCCGGACGCTGGGGCAAGGAGCGGGTCAGCGAATCAAGCAGGAGACCGCCCGCCCGGAAATAATCGGCTGCGGGCCGGACGAGCCTGCTGGGAATGAGCTCCAATACGGTGGACGATGAGGACCAGCGGTCGATGTCCAGTCGCATACGCAGCGGCGGGTGCAGCGGTCCCCGGGCCAGGCGAACCTGGATCCGGCGTGTACCCAAGTCGCGATCGTGCTCCATCGGCCCCAGCAGCTGGCTTCGGCCGAACCGCAGTTCGCCACCGTGCCCCGCGTGCAGCCAGCTGTCAAGTGCGGCCACGCATGTCTCGAAGGGGACATCCACGATCCGCGAGAACGATAGCGATTCGAGCTCCGGGATCATGCTCATACTCCTCATGCCACCTGCTCCTCCCGCCTCTTGGGGCGCATGGTTCCTCCCTGGCCCCTGGGAACCTCGTCTGGTCCCACACCCCCGAGGCTCGCCGTAAGGCGCCTGCCGCCGCATCGGATGAACGCCTTATCTCCCGTCTCCCCGGATGGCTAAGGCGCTGTCCACCCTCGACGAGCGCGCCTAAGCCGTCGGGGAGGCGGGCGGCGGGATGCCCGCCGGGCCGCGGGGCTGCGCCGGCGCGGTGCTCAGCAGGCTGTCCCAGCCGGTCGGGGTCAGCGCGTAGCCGGCCACGGAGCCGGAGGCGAGCTGGCGCCAGAGCGCGGGCCGGGCCAGCATCATCGCCGTGGCCACGACGACGGGCAGGGGGGCGCGCGGATCCCCGCTGACCGGCGTTAGCTCCTCGACGCTCCCCCGGTAGGGCCCGGAGTGCGTGAGCGCGGCCCAGATCTCCGCCGCTACCCCGCGCCGCCCGCGTCCCTGCACCCCGGCGCCGAGGACCGCGAGCAGCAGCTGGTGCGTGGCCACGCCCGGGCGGCCCGGGGGCTGGGCATCCGGCACGCCGCCGCGGGCGACGTCGACCAGCGCGCCTACCAGGTCCACGCCGGAGCGCCACGCGTTTCCCGGCTCCACCAGGCGCGGGTTGACGTCGATGAAGACCGGGCCCGCATCGGTCAGGATCGCGTCGGCCGAGAGGCCGCCATGCCAGCGGAGCGAGCGCCCGAGTGACTCCAGGTGCCCGACGACCGCGGCGGGGTGGTCGAGGCTCCGCTTGTGACTGGCGCCGCCGCGGGGTCCCTCCCGCACGCGAAGGTTGGCGTGCGCGGCCACCATCTCCCCGTGCGCGAACACGGTCTGGACCATCACCAGCGGCCCGGCCGCGGGCTCCTGGGCGATGACGCCCAGCGGCCCCCCGCCCGCCCCTCCCACCCTGCCCGCCCCGCCCGGCCCGCCTGCGCCGGCGAAGGCGCCCGCGGCCTCGAGCTCGTCGGCGCAGGAGCCCAGCGCCGCCGCGGAGTCGATGCGGCGCACGCCCGTGGTGGCGGTGCCGATCGGGGTCTTGACGAACACGGGCACGGACGGCCAGGCGCGGAGCTCGTCGGCCGAGCCGATGAAGGCGGTGGTGGGCTGGGGAACCCCCAGGGCGCGCAGGGTGGCCGACGCGGAGACCTTGTCCTGCACCGCGCGCACCGCCTCGAAGGACGGCACCGCGGTCCGGATCCCGGCGTCCGCCAGCCGGCCGGCCGCGTGTGACAGCACGGCCACCTGCTCCTGCGTGGGGAACAGCAGGTCGAACCCGCCCCGGAGGTACACAGCGAGCGCGGCGCCGAGCCAGCCGAGCGGATCGGCGCCGTAGCTTGGCACCCTGTGGGCCCGGCGGACGTGGCGGGTGAGCCGGCACAGGCAGAGCCATTCCGGCGACAGGACCTCTACCTCGTGCCCGGATTCCGACAATCGCCCCGCGACCTGGCGCGCGGTGACGCCGGACCCGTCGGACAGCAGGATCTTCATTCCATTAGTATACAACGTATGCGTACGACTTAGATTTATAATGCGGGCATGGGACGCCCGGCGCAGATCAGCCGCGACGATGTGCTGCGGGCCAGCATGGCCATAGCGGACTCCGGCGGCCTGGGCGCGGTCACGATGCAGGCGGTGGCCCGGCGCCTCGGCGTGACGCCGATGGCGCTCTACCGCCACGTCGCGAACAAGGCCGATCTGCTCGACGCGCTGGTCGAGGGCCTTCTCACCGAATTCCCTCTGCCCGCGGGCGACCTGCCGTGGGATGAGCGGCTGCGCACCCTGGGACGCAGCATCCGCGAGGTCGCGCGGCGCCACCCCAGCCTGTTCCCCCTGCTGCTGCAGCGGCCCGCCGCCACGCCGGAATCCCGGCGGGTGCGCGACGCGGTCTGCGCCGCGCTGGAGGAGGCGGGCCTCGCCGCCGCGCAGGCCCGCCGGGCGGAGAGGCTACTGAGCACCGTCGTCCTCGGCTTCGCCGCCAGCGAGGCCGCAGGGCGCTTCCGCGATCATCCCCCCGGCGTCATCGACGAGGACTTCGCCTGCCTGGAGCGGGTGATCGGCCACGTGCTGGAAGATCTCGGCGGCCAGGAAGAGAGGCGCGCGGAGCAGCGGTAGCCGCAGACCCATCCCCGCGCGCCGGAACCGCCGAAACCGCCAGAACCGCCGAAACCGTATGTGGTCGACGGGCCATCGACCCCCATAGAGCGTGGTGGATGGATGGCCCATCGACCACACGGGGGCCACGGCGGGCGGGCGGGCGCCGCCAGCGGCGTTACCGCACCGGGCCTATCTCGGCTCCGGCCAGGTCCGCGTAGATGAGGAACCGGAACGCGTCGTCCTGCTGGTAGCGCTCCATGAGCCGGCGCAGCGCGGTCTGGCGCAATTCGGCCAGCTCGGCGCTGGCCGGGTAGCGCAGCAGCCCGGGCTCGATGATCTGCAGGGCGAGCGCATTGTCGCCCTGGGCGACCAGCGTCCGCGCGGCCGCGCTGAACGCGTCCTCGCGGCCGCCGGCGAGCAGGTCGAGGGCGGCGGCCCGCTGCCGCGCGGTGACCGGCTCGAGCCCCTCCCCGCCGGCCGTCCAGTATCCGGTGTGCTGGTGGAAGAGCCGGGCGGTGAAGTTGTCGCGGAGCACCAGGTACGGCAGGACCGCCTTCGGGTGGTCGCGCAGCACCTCGGGCAGGCAGCCGCGGTCGAGGACGTCGGCCAGGCTCAGCCCGCGGCGGATGCCGTCGAGCACCTCGCGGCGCAGGTCCGTCAGCGCGGCCTCCAGGCCGGGCAGGGCCTCGATCGTGAACAGCTCGGTGAGCACGGAGTGCCCCTGGATCAGCACCCGCGGCCGGAGCTCGCGGATAAACGCCAGGGTTTCCAGCAGCCCGTCGGGTGAGCCCTCGGCGAAGAACGGCGCGCCCAGGTAGGGCATCATCACGTCGCCGGTAAACAGCAGGCCGCTGCCGGGCAGGTGGACCATCAGCGCGTCACCGGTTTCCCCGCCCGGGGTCGGGTACAGCACGAGCTCGGTGCCGCCGACCGCCAGCGGGGTCGGCTCGGAGATCAGCCGGTCGGGCACGATGTCGACGTCCGGGATGCCGGAGCGGCCAGCGGCGCCGGTCTCGCCGGTGAAGTACCGGAACGGGAGCGCGTTGCCGCGCTGCTGCTCGAGCCCGCGAGGAAAGGCGGCCTGGACGACCACCTGGGTGCCGGGGCCGCGCACCGCGTCGACGCCGCCGACATGGTCGAAGTGCGCGTGGGTCAGGATCAGGTGACTGATTGCCTGCCCGGCGAGGCCGGCCTCGGCCAGCGCGGCGCTCACCCGGGCCGGTGACGTTCCGGCGTCGATCGCGACGACGCCGTCGCCCGTGGTGATGAACGCGAAGTCGCCGAAGTCGAAGCCCTGGGCGACGTGCACATCCGGCTCCGGCCGCCAGATCCCCGGCGTGGTGAACCGGAAGCCGTCCTCGGCGTTTGCCCAGTAGCTGCCGAACAGCATCCCGGAGTCGGACGGGAGGGAGCCGAGGCCCGAGTTCCGCAACGCCTCGGCCGCCCGATCCTCCTGGCCGAGCGCGGCATAGGCGGTGGCGAGCCCCCGGTGCGCGGCGCGGATCAGGACCAGCGGGAACTGGTCGCGCACGGCCAGGACGAACTCGAGATCCGTGACCGCCTGCTCGGCCCGCTCCTGGCTGGGCGGGAGCGCGGTCAGGGCGAGCCCGCGGAAGAACTGGGGCGGGCCGAGATCGGATTGCGCCGCCTGGTCCAGCTTGGCCAGGGCGGCGTCCGCGTCCGTGCCCAGCCGGGCCTGGAAGAACCCGGCGAGCGCCAGCGGCAGCGCCTCGCCGGGATGGGCATCGGCTTCCTGCTGGAAGTAGGCGTACCCGTCGGCGTCCGCGCGCACCGCCGCCAGCCGGGTGGCCAGGGTGATGACGGTGGCGCGGTCCGCGCCGGGCCAGCGGGCGGCTATCTTGAGCGACTCTATGCCGCGGCTTGGAGCGATCATGACGGCAGTCCTTTCTGTTTAATGCGGGTCGCTGCGTTCAGCGGGCTGACGATGGCTCGGCCTGCGTCGCGCCCGCGGCCTGGCCGGCCGCCGCTGCCGCAGGGCCGGCCCCGGGGCCGACCGCGGGGGCGACCACCGCGGGACGGCGGCGCAGCAGCACGCAGGCCGCGGCGCCGGCGAGCAGGATCGCGACCGAGATGGCCAGGGTCGGGCGCATGGCGGTGAGGTAGCCGTTCGCGAACACGTCGTCGATGAGCCTGCGGACCTGGGCGATCAGCGGCAGCGGGGTGCCGTGCGGCACGCTGGCCGCCGACTGCCCGCGGCCGACCTGGAGCCCGGACCGGGCCGCGCGGGCGAAGGCGGCGACGAATCCTGGCCGGGCCGCGCCGGGCAGCAGCCGGGCGTCGGTCAGCGCCCGCGCCTGCATGGCGGAGGCGAGCTGCGTGGCCAGCACGGCGCCGGTGATCGCGCCGCCGAGGGTGCCGCCGAGCTGGCGCCCGGTGTTGAGGACCCCGGACGCGGCGCCAGCGAACCGGGCCGGGGCGGCGCGCATCGCCTCCGTGGCCAGCGGCGCGAAGATCGCGCCCATGCCGAGCCCGGCGACCAGCAGCACCGGGGCGAACGTGAGCGACGTGGCGTGCGTGGAAGAGACCAAAGTCACCCCGGCGATGCCGATGGCGTACACGGCCAGCCCCGCCATCAGCACGTACTTGCCGCCCACGCGGTCGGTGAGGCGGCCGGCGAACGGGGCCATCGCGGTCAGGGCGAGCGTGAGCGGCAGGGCGGTGAGCCCGGCATGCACCGCGGTGAAGCCCAGCACCGACTGCAGATTGATCGAGTTGACCAGCAGCATGGACTGCAGCGCGAACTGGACCGCGACGTTGAGAACGACCATGACCGCGAACGTTGGGTTGCGGAACAGGCCGGGCGGCACCAGCGGCTCGCGGTGCCGCCGCTCCCACGCGACGAAGCCGGCCAGCGCGACCAGCCCGGCGCCGATGATCTCCGGAATCGTGATGCCGTAGCGGACCTCGCCCCACGCGTAATGCTGGCCCTCGATCACGCCGTACACCACGGCGGCCAGGCCGGCCGAGGCGAGCAGCACGCCGACTAGGTCCAGCCGGGGCCGCCGGCCGGTCCTGATGTCCGGCACGTAGAGGTAGGCCGCCGCGATGCCGGCCGCGGCGATCGGCAGGTTGACGTAGAACACCCAGCGCCAGCTCAGGTACGTGGTGAGCACTCCCCCGAGCGTCGGCCCGCTGACCGCGGCCAGGCCCACCATCGACGAGAAGATCCCGAACGCGGCGCCCATCCTCTCTCTGGGGAAGACGGCCTGGATGATCACCATGGCCTGCGGGGTCAGCAGGGCGGCGCCGACGCCCTGCAGCGCCCGGGCCGCGATCAGCTGGCCGGGCGCCTGCGCCGCCCCGCACAGCGCCGACGCGGTCGCGAACAGCGCCAGGCCGACGGTGAACAGCCGCCGCGGCCCGAACATGTCGCCGAGCCGGCTGGCGAGGATCAGCAGCGCGGCGAACACCAGCAGGTAGGCGTTGACCACCCAGAGCGCCTGGTCCAGCGATGCGTGCAGCCCGGTGAGCACGCTGGGCAGCGCCACGTTCACGATCGTGCCGTCCAGCAGGACCGCGAACGTGCCCACGCACAGCACGATCAGGGACAGCCACGGCCGCTTCGCGTGCTCCATCGTCTTGCCTCCCGGTGAGTCTCTTGACGAGACTAACCATCCCAGCCGTAGTGAGTCTTGTCAAACGACTTACTGTGCTAGGCTGGGCTGATGCAAGTCACGAGCCTGGCCGAGTGGAACTGCTCGATCGCCAAGACGCTCGACGTGGTCGGCGAGTGGTGGACGCTGCTGATCCTGCGCGATGCCTTCCGCGGCACCAGGCGCTTCGACGACTTCCAGGCCAGCCTGGGCCTGGCCCGCAGCGTGCTCACGGCCCGGCTGCGGAAGCTGACCGAGCACGGGATCCTCGAGCGGTACGCCTACTCCGAGCACCCGCCGCGCTACGAGTACCGGCCCACCGAGAAGGGGCGGGCCCTGTTCCCGCTCATCGCCGCGATGCTCCAGTGGGGCGACACCTGGGCGCCGTCGGAGGGCGGGCCGCCGGTCGTGCTGATCCACGACACCTGCGGTAACGTCACCCAGCCGGTGCTGACCTGCCCGCACTGCCACGGCGAGGTCTCCGCGGCCAATACCCGCAGCGCCCGAGGCCCGGGCGCCCGCCGCGTCCCCGCGCCCGCGCCCGCGGGCGGCTAGGCGCCGGGCTCCGGCAGGAACAGCCGGTACGGGTCCCGGTCGGAGGCGGCGCGCATGACCAGCCTGCCCTCACGCTGCAGGTAGACGGCGTGGGCGGCCGCCTCGCCCAGGGCGGCCCGGCGCATGAACCCGGTGATCTGGTCCCAGCCCCGGGACCAGGTCAGCCTCTGGGTCACCTCCCAGAGCGTGGGCTGGCCGGCCGCGGCAACGATGTCCAGCACCTCCTGGGCGCGGACGTCGTGGTGCGCCGCGATGGCGTCGGAGCGCGCGGCGATCCCGCGGAACCGGTACTCATGGGCGGGCAGCGCCTCGGCGCCGTCGTAGCCCGCCGTCGCGTGCAGCGACTCGAGATAGCTGGTCAGCGGCGAGTCCAGGCCCGGCGACATCCCGATGTTGGGCGAGATCCGCGGCAGCAGGTGATCCCCGGTGAGCAGCAGGTCGTAGTCGGAGTCGTACAGGCAGATGTGGCCGGGAGTGTGTCCCGGGGTCCAGACGACCCGCACCCCCCGGCCCGGCAGGCTCAGCTGGTCCCCGTCGTTCAGCAGCACGCCGGGCTCGGCCATGTCGAACAGGCCGCCGACCGACCGATCCGGCGCGGTGAGCTCGGCCACGACGTCGCCGGGCACGCCGCACCGTTCCAGCCAGGCGCGGGCGCCGTCGGCCCAGCCGGCCGACTGCCTCATCCGCCCGGGCAGGTTCTGCACCTCCGCGGCGTGCATCGCGATCCACGCGCCCGACGCCTCGCTGAGGCGCCGGCTGAGGCCGTGATGGTCGAGGTGCACGTGGGTGACGACGATGCCGGTGACCCGGTCCGGGGCCAGGCCCGCGGCTCGCATTCCGCGCAGCAGGTCGGCCCATCCCGCGTCGGAATCCCAGCCCGGGTCCACGACCACGGCGCCGGCGTCGGCGAGCAGCAGGTAGCACAGCGTGTAACGCAGCGGGTTGTCCGGCATGGTCACCGGCACGGACCACACGCCGGGAGTGACCTGCTCGACGGGCGGGAACTCCTGCGCGCGCCACGCGCGCTGCTGCGCCTGCCCGGTCACGATGACCGGTTCCCCGTCGGCCGCGATCACCGGGGCGCGCTGGCTCCCGGTCATCCAAGATCCTCCGCTCCGTCGTGGCGGCTGCCAGCTTAATACAGACGAAGTTCGTCTAGCAATTGGGCGCATGCTGCCCGGCCCGCGCGGGCAGCCCGCGGCGTGATTACCTTACGGATGGCAGCAGTTCCGGCTCCGGCTCGCCTGGCCGGGACCGGAGCGATCACGCGGAGGAGGCCGCCATGGCGGAGACCACGCCGTTCACGATCGGGACCGAGGCCCGCTGCACCGACGGGGTCTGCGGCAAGGTCAACCGCGTGGTCGTCAACCCCGTCGCCAGGACGCTGACCCATATCGTGGTCGAGCCGACGGGCCGCGAGGGCCTCGGTCGGCTCGTTCCCCTCGGCCTGGTCGACGCCGCGCCGGATGAGGTCAGGCTCCGCTGCACGATCGCCGAGTTCGAGGCGCTGGACTCGGCCGAGGACACGCAGTTCGTGCCCGGCAGCGGCGGCTACGCCGCCTACGGGCCCGAGCAGGTGTACGCCTGGCCCTACTACGGCCTGGCCGGCCCGGGCGTGCCGAGCGACGTCGGCGGCGGCCTGGCGTTCGCGTCGCCGACCGTCACCTATGACGCCGTTCCCCTGGGCGAGGTGGCGGTGCACCGCGATGACCCCGTCCACGCCACCGACGGCAGCATCGGGCGGGTCCAGGGGCTGGTCATCGACCCGCGCACGCACCACGTGACGCACGTGCTCCTCCAGGAAGGTCACCTGTGGGGCCGCAAGGAGGTGGCCATCCCGATCAAGGCGGTGACCGAGGTCAGCGACGAGGGCATCAATCTCAGCCTCGCCAAGCACGACGTCCAGGACCTGCCGCCCGTGGACATCCACCACCCCGACCGTGTCGGCTGAGCGGTCGCGCGGCGGCTTGTCCGACGCGCGCTCCCCCTGGTAGGACAACTGCATTGCGCGGACCGACCGGTGCTGGAAGACTGGCCTGGATTACCTGATTACACCCGATATCTACGGGCGGAGCGGGCATGAGCGACAGCGCTATCGGGATCGGAGCGGCCGAGGTCCCTGCGCACAACACCCGGCTGGGGCTGGCGCTGGTGGTGATCGCCTCGGCGCAGCTGATGGTGGTACTCGACGCCACGATCGTCAACGTGGCCCTGCCGCACGTGCAGCGGGCTCTCGGCTTCTCCGGCAACGGGCTGGAGTGGGTGGTCAACGCGTACGCGGTCACGTTCGGCGGCCTGCTGCTGCTCGGCGGCCGGGCCGGCGACCGGCTGGGCCGCCGCCGCGTGTTCGTCTTCGGACTGCTGTTGTTCGCCGCCGCGTCCTTCGTCGGCGGGTTCGCCACCAGCCAGGCGTGGCTGCTCGCCGCGCGGGCCGTGCAGGGAGTCGGCGGCGCCGTGATCGCGCCGACTGCGCTGTCGCTGATCACTACGAACTTCCCCGAGGGCGCGCCGCGCAACCGCGCGCTGGGCGTGTACTCGGCCATGGCGGGCGGCGGCGGCGCGGTCGGCCTGCTGCTCGGCGGGATCCTGACCACCTACGCGTCGTGGCGATGGGTCTTCTTCGTCAACGCCCCCATCGGGCTGCTGGTGGCCGCGGCCGCGCCGCGGGTGCTGGCCGAGTCGGCTCGCCGACCGGGCCGCATCGACATAGCCGGCGCGGTGACCGGCACCCTGGGCGTCGCCCTGCTGGTCTACGGCCTATCCAAGGCCGCGACCGGGCAGGACGGGGTGTCGCACTGGGGCGACGCCCAGACGGTGGTATCGCTGGTCGCGTCGGTCGTGCTGCTGGTCGCATTCGTCATGATCGAGCTGCGCACCTCGTCCCCGCTGCTGCCGATGCGGGTCCTGGCCGACCGGAACAGATCGGGCGCCTACCTGATCATGCTGTGCATCGGCACCGCGATGTTCGGCCTGTTCTTCTTCCTCACGCTGTTCGCGCAGACCGTGCTCGGGTACAGCGCGATCCGGTCGGGGCTGTCCTACCTGCCGTTCGCCGTCGGGATCGTCGCCGCCTCGACGCTCGCTTCCCAGCTGATCGGCCGGGTGGGCGCCCGGCCGCTGATGGTGGCGGGGGCCGCCGCGGCGGCGGGCGGCATGTTCTGGTTTTCCCGGCTGACCGAGCACGCCGGCTACTTCGGCCAGTTGCTCCCGCCCATGCTGGTGACCTCCATCGGGCTGGGCCTCCTGTTCGTGCCGCTGTCCCTGGTCGCCCTGCACAACGTCGAGGAACAGCACGCCGGCGTCGCCTCCAGCCTGCTCAACACCGGCCAGCAGGTGGGCGGGGCGATCGGGCTGGCCGCACTGGGCACGGTCGCGTGGACCACCGTGGCGAACAGCCTGAGGAACCCCCGCGCCGCCATCGCATCGGGAGTACCCCCTGCCCAGCTGGCGCACCACGCGCTGGCCACCGGGTTCGCCCGCGGTTTCCTCGTCTCGGCCATCATTGCGCTGCTCGCCTTCGTCATCGCGCTGGCCACGATCCGGCTCCGTCGCCAGGATCTGGCGGGCGCCCAGCCGCCGCCGCCCGAGGTGGCCGAGGCCGAGCCCGCCGTGCTCCAGCGTCACGAAGGCCAGCTCGCGCTCGCCTCGGCGATCCGCCCCTGCCGGCCCTGCTAGCGGTCTCCCGCGCGGTAGGCCTC
>DASYXX010000123.1:0-5123 GCA_035934395.1 Streptosporangiaceae bacterium | reverse complement strand
CATCCGCGACCACGACCACGTCACCGCCTACGACCCGGCCGGCGAACCCATCGGCCACATCAAGCTCGACCACGACAAGCGCTACCAGGGCACCCTCACCCCCGCCGCATAACCCCCCCAGGCTGTGCCATATCTTCAGCGACAAACCTGCGACACATGTCCCGCGACAGGACACCCCATAGAGTGTGGTCGGTGGCCCATCGACCACACTCCGCCGATCCCAGCCGCAACCCGCAGGCTCAGCCGCCTGCGCCTACGAGCCCAGGTAGCGAAGGACGGCAAGGACGCGGCGGTTGTCGGCCTCGTCCTGCGGCAGCCCGAGCTTGTCGAAGATGCTGGCCACGTGCTTTTCCACGGTTCCGCCCGAGACCACGAGCGCGGCGGCGATGCCCGCGTTGGACCGGCCCTCCGCCATCAGCGCGAGCACGTGGCGCTCGCGCGCGGTGAGCGCGGCTAGCCCGTCGGAGCGGCGGCTCGCGCGCAGCAACTGGCCCACGACCTCGGGGTCGAGCGCGGTGCCGCCCGCGGCGACCCGCTCCAGCGCGTCGGTGAACTCGGCCACGTCGGCCACCCGCTCCTTCAGCAGGTACCCCGCGCCCGCCGCGTTGCCTGCCAGCAGCCGGGCCGTGTACCTGGTCTCGATGTACTGGGACAGCACCAGCACCCCGGTGCGGGGGTGCTCGCGGCGGATCTCCAGCGCGGCGCGCAGCCCCTCGTCGGTGTGCGTCGGCGGCATCCGGATGTCGGCCACCGCGACGTCGGGCCGATGCTCGGCCACCGCGGCCAGCAGCGAATCGCCGTCGGCCACCGCGGCGCAGACCCGGTGGCCGTGATCCTCGATCAGCCGCACGAGTCCCGCCCGGAATAGCGCCGCGTCCTCGGCGATCACGACCCGCAGGCACGCGGTCGGCTCGCTGATGCCGCGCCTCTCCGGCTCGGTCATGCCCGCAGCGGAAGCTCGACGGTGATCTGCGTGGGGCCGCCGGCCGGGCTCGCGATGGTCAGGCCGCCGTCCACCACGGCGACCCGCCCCGCGAGCCCGGACAGTCCGCTGCCCCGGGCCGGGTCGGCCCCGCCGGTGCCGTCGTCGGTGACGCTGAGCAGCAGCACGTCCTCCCGCCCGGTGGCCCAGATCTCGATCCTGCTGGCGAAGCTGTGCTTGGCCGCGTTGGCCAGCAGCTCGGCGGCGCAGAAGTAGGCGATCGTCTCGATCGCGGGGGTCGGCCGGACCGGGATGCTGACCTGCAGCCGGGCCGGGATCGGGCTGTCGGCGGCCAGCGAGGCGAGCGCGTCCGCCAGCCCGTTGTCGAGCACCGGCGGGTGGATCCCGCGGGCCAGGCTGCGGAGCTCGCCGAGCGCGTCCTTGGCGCCCCGCAGCGCGGCGTCGACAAGCTCGCGGATCGCTTCGGCGTCGGCCACGGCGCCGTCGTCGCCGAGTTTCTCCCTGGCCATGCCCAGGTTCATGGCCAGGGTGGCCAGCCGGATCTGCGCGCCGTCATGCAGGTCCCGCTCGAGCCGCCGCAGCAGCGCGGCGGAGTCGTCCACGGCCAGCGCCCGGCTCCGCTCCAGGTCGTGCACGCGTAGCGCCAGCCGGCCCGGGCCGAGCAGGCTCCGGATCAGCCAGCCGTCCGCGGACACGATCGCCCTGGTCACCCACGGGGCGGCGAGAAGCATCGCGACCCCCGCGGCGGCTGCGGCAAACGTGCCGGGGAGGGTGGCGACGCGGAACGTGCCGTCGCCGAACCCGCCGAACGGCGTGAAGACCGGCACCGGGCTCAGCCGCACCCCGGCCGGGTGGTTGCGGAACGCCCCCCACCAGAACGGATAGCTCAGGTTGACCAGCCCGCCGACCCAGAAGAACACCGCGTACAGCTCGAGCAGCGCGACCGGCAGCTTCAGCAGCAGGTAGGAGATGGCTCGCCAGCCGGCCCCGTCGCGGAGGCCAGCTCCGAGTCGGCCGAGCTGGCCGGGGCGGCGCCGGACCGGCGGCGGCGCCGCGATCGGGGTGCCGAGCAGCCGGGTCGCCAGCAGGCGCTGCAGTGAGCCCACCCGGCGGGCGGCGCCCGTCGCGACCAGCAGCACGAGCAGCAGCGCGAGGCCCGCGAAGGCGGCGGTTACGTCGGCCGGGGACGGGTTGGCCCGCCCCGTCCCGGTCACCAGCCGGACCAGGTCCACCCCGAGCACGAACAGCACCAGCGGGCTGACCAGGCCGAACGGCAGCCCGGCCAGGCAGAACAGCAGCGCACGGCGCTCCCGCCCGGTGAACGGCGCCACGGCCGCCGCGCGGGCGAGCGCCCGCGCGTCCCGCCCGGTGCTGCCCATAGGGCTATTTTCGCCCACCCTCCCGCCCTCGCCCACCCTCCCGCCCTCGCCCACCCTCCCGCCCTCACCCAGCGGTCACCAGCGGGCGCCGCCCGTTCCCTCAGGCATCCCGCCGCGCCAGCAGCCACCCGCCGACCGCCAGCGCCAGCGCGGCGTACGCGCATAGCACGCCGAGCCCGGCCCAGGCCGACAGGAAGTGCGGGCACTGCGCGGCACCACCCTGGCAGGGCTCCGGCGTGGTCGTGCTCAGCGAGTTCCCGACGATCAGGATCGGCATGTAAGCCGCCGCGGCGTGCCAGACCGCGCCGATGAACTGCGCGAGCACGTACACGCCGCCGACGAGCACCGCGATCGCGGCCGCGCTGTGCCGGATGATCGCGCCCAGGCCCAGGCCGAGCAGCCCGATCAGGCAGAAGCCCGTGCCCGCGAGCAGCACCGCCCGCAGCACGCCGGGCTGGCTCAGCGCCGGAGCCGTTATGCCGTGCCGGAGCGTGGCGCCGCCCGCGAAGAACGACATGAACGAGGCGGCCTCGCCGACGGCCAGGGTCACGGCGCCGAACACGGCTGCCTTCGCGGCGAGCACCAGCGGGCGCCGTGGAATCGCCGCCAGCGTGGCCCGGATCATCCCCGAGGTGTACTCGCTGGTCATCGTCAGCACGCCGAGGGCGCCGGCCAGAAGGAGCCCGGGGACCACGCCGGCCAGCGCGTTGTTGGTCAGGTCCCCGGACGCGTTCCTGGTGTTGACGCCCACAGCGATGCCGATGCTGATCGTGCCTGCGACTGTGATCGCCAGCGTCCACCAGGTAGAACGCAGGCTCCGCAGCTTGAGCCACTCCATGAGCGTCACCTGCGCGAGCCCGTAACGGCCGCGCCGAGCCCGACCGGCGGCGTTACTGGTAATGGTGGTCATGACATCCTCCCCTGGGTTGGCCGGTACTCGACGGCACCGCTGGTCAGCTCGAAGAACGCGTCCTCAAGCGACGCCGCGCCCGCCGACAGCTCGGCGACCGTGGTGTCCGCGAGCAGCCGCCCGCGGCCGATCACCACCAGCCGCTCGGCGGTCAGCGCCATCTCGCTGATCAGGTGGCTGGAGACGAACACCGTGCGGCCCTGCGCGGCCAGCGACTTCAGCAGGTTGCGGATCCAGCGGACCCCCTCCGGATCCAGCCCGTTCACCGGTTCGTCCAGCAGCAGCACCGCGGGGTCGCCGAGCAGCGCCGCGGCGACCCCGAGGCGCTGCGCCATCCCGAGCGAGAACTTTCCCGCCCGCCGCGCGGCCGCGCCCGCCAGGCCGACCATGTCGAGCACCTCGTCCACGCGCGTGCGCGGGATGGCGTTGCTGGCGGCCAGCGCGGCCAGGTGACCGCGGGCGCTGCGGCCCGGGTGGAACGCCCGCGCCTCCAGCAGCGCGCCGACCTCGCGCAGCGGCCATCGCAGCTCCCGGTAGGCGCGGCCGCCGACCCGCACCCGGCCCGCGTCGGGCCGGTCCAGGCCCAGGATCAGCCGCATCGTGGTCGACTTGCCCGACCCGTTGGGGCCGAGGAAGCCGGTGACGCTGCCGGGCCGCACGTCGAAGCTGAGCGCGTCGACCGCGACCGTCGGTCCGTAACGTTTGGTGAGATCCCGGGCCTCGATCACCGGAACTCCTCTCCCTAGGGTGCCTTCCGAAAGATCACGCTAGGCACGCGGCCGCGCGATCGGGATCCGGCTACCGGCCGTCTTCTCCTGGGGGATTTCCCCCAGGCAGGCGGCCCGGCTTGCGAGGCTCAGGACCGGAGCCTCTGGGAGCAGAGCGCCCCCGGGCAGGGCCGCGTCCGGCGGGCTCAGCGGGCCGAGGGGCAGGCCCGCGACAGGAACGCCAGCAGCTCCCCGCGCTCGATGATCCCGGTGTGCTCGGCCAGCTGACCGCGTCCGCCCGCACCAATACGTCCGCGAACAGCTTCAACCCCCCGCCGCGGAGCCAAAACCGCTCCGCGATCTAATCAGGTCGCAAGCCACGCGGCCCGGATGCCGAAGGCCCAGTTCAGGATGCGGGCGGCGTCGGTGAACGCGGCCACGGCGTTCGTTTCGGAGCTGTTCAGCACGACGCCGATCAGCGTCCGGCCGTTACGCTGCGCCTCGAACAGCAGGCAGTACCCGGCCCCCTGCGTATGCCCGGTCTTGATGCCGAACGCCCCGGGATAGGAGCTGAGCAGCTGGTTCGTGTTCTGCCAGCGATAGGCGTGGTGCTGCGCGGTCGGCGGCACGTAGAACGAGCGCTGGCGAACGATCGCGCGGAAGGCGGGCAGCCGCATGGCGGCCAGGCCCAGGGTGATCAGGTCCCTGGGCGTCGAGGTCGTGGAGGACTCGGTCGGCCACGGCAGCCCGTCGAAGTTGGCGAAGTGCGTGTTCCGCAGGCCCAGCATCCTAGCCGTGGCGTTCATCTTCCGCACAAACACGGGCCAGCGGGGCCCGTAGGCGTCGGCCAGGACCCGCGCGGCGTCGCATCCGGACGGCAGCAGCAAGCCCTCGAGGAGCTGACCTACGGTCAACATATCCCCCGGGCGCAGGCCTGCCGAGCTTGCCCCATGCTGCTTCACGTAGCTGACGACGATGCGGGGGATCCTGATGGTCCGGTTAAGGCCGCCCGCGCGGATCACCACGAGCGCGGTCATGACCTTCGTGATGCTGGCCATCGGCCGCGGGGTGTTCAGCGCGCGGCTCCACAGCTGCCGCCGCGTCACCGCGTTCACCAGGTCGGCGCCCCTGGCCTGCACGCCGGCCGGGCCGGCCGCGGCCGCGGCCGGGCGCAGCGGCGCTGC
>DASYXX010000121.1:0-4431 GCA_035934395.1 Streptosporangiaceae bacterium | reverse complement strand
AACCCGATCGCCGGCGGGCTGCTCTCCGGCAAGCACTCCCGCGCCGACCCGCCGCCGGAGGGCACCCGCTTCACCCTGGGCACCGCCGGGCCGATGTACCAGGAGCGTTACTGGCGGGACCGCGAGTTCGACACCGTCGAGGTTCTGCGCGGGCTGGCCGGCCAGGCCGGCGTGAGCCTGGTCACGCTCTCGGTCGCCTGGGTGCTAGCCAACCGCGCGATCACCGCGCCGATCATCGGGGCGAGCCGGCCGGAGCAGCTCGACGCCAGCCTGGCCGCCGCCGAGTTCACGATCGACGACGAGCTCAGGAAGCAGCTTGACGAGCGCACGCACTCCTACCGGCTGGGCGACGCCCCCCGCTGACTAACTCAGCATGTCCAGCCCGAGGTCGAGGGCGGGGCTGGAGTGGGTGAGGGCGCCGACGGCGATGAAGTCGACGCCGGTCTCGGCCACCGCCCTGGCCATGTCCAGGCGCAGGCCCCCGCTCGCCTCAAATCGGGGGGATTCGGGGGGTCGTCCCCCCGGGCCTGCACTGCGGGGAGGTTCGGGGAGTCGTCCCCCCGGGCCAGCACAGCGGACCACCGGGTGGTCGCGGGCCAGGGCCACGGCGGCGCGCAGGTCGTCCAGGCCCATGTTGTCGAGCAGGATGAGCCCGGCGCCCGCGGCCAGGGCCTCGCGGACCTGCGCCAGGGTGTCGCATTCGACCTCGAGCGGCACGCCCGGGGCGGCAGCCCGCACGGCCGCGACAGCGGCCGCGATCCCGCCCGCGGCCGCCACGTGATTGTCCTTCACGAGCGCGGCGTCGCCGAGGCCCATGCGGTGGTTCACTCCGCCGCCGCAGCGCACGGCGTACTTCTCGAGCTCGCGCAGCCCCGGGATGGTCTTGCGGGTGTCGCGCACCGCGGCGCCGGTGCCCGCCACGGCGTCGGCCCACGCCCGGGTCGAGGTGGCGATCCCGGACAGGTGCGTGAGGAAGTTCAGCATGGTCCGCTCGGCCCCGAGCATCTCCCGCAGCGGCGCGCTGATCCGCAGCACCTCGCAGCCGGCGCCGATCCGGTCGCCGTCCGCGCGCAGCGGCTCGGCCGCGTCCGGCGGCACCCCGGCGGCGTCTAGGACGGCGAGGGCGACCGGAAGGCCGGCCAGCACGCCGGGCTGCCGGGCCACCACCCCGGCCGTGCCCCGGGCGCCGGGCGCCGTCGTCGCCTCGGACGTTATATCAGGTCCATAACGGAAGTCCTCGCTCAAGGCACCACGCACGAGCCGCTCGGCGGCGTCCGGCTCGAGCCCCGCGGCGCGCAGCCTCTCGGTGACCTCGGGATGCAACGCCATCGACTACGCCACCGCCCCGATGACGGCGCCGACGGGGTCCGCCAGGCTAACCTCCCCTTCATTGACCTGCACGACCGTGTGGCGGGCGGGCTGACCCGAGGCGGACGGCACGTCCCGCCACCGGTGGCACCCCCGGCTCTCCGCCCGGGCGAGGGCGGAGGCGGCAATCAGGACCGACACCGCGTGCAGGCTGGTGGCCTCGACCGTGGCGAGATCCGGCTCTCCGCCTCCCGGAGGAGCCTGCCCGAGCAGGCCCGCCAGGCGCTCGAGGCCGTCGCGGTCGCGGACAACCCCCGCGTGCCGTGACACGGCGGAGGCGAGCGCGTCCCGGGCCGCTGGGCTCACGCCCGGCCCCGCCGCCGGGAGCCGCAGGCCGATGACCGGCCCGGGCAGGCGCTGACCCAGCTCCTGGCCGGCGCGCCGTCCCGTGATGAGGGCCTCCGTGAGGGAGTTGGACGCCAGGCGGTTGGCGCCGTGCACCCCGGTCGACGCGGCTTCCCCGATCGCGTAGAGGCCTGGCACCGACGTCCGCCCGTCCATGTCGGCGCGGACGCCACCGCAGGCGTAGTGCGCGCCGGGCGCGACCGGGATGGGCTCGACGGCCGGGTCGATCCCCCGCGCCCGGCACAGGGCGGTCACCGTGGGGAAGTCCCGTTCCAGCGCTACGCGCCCGAGCCCGGTGGCGTCCAGCCACAGGTGATCCGCGGGACCGTCCCCACGCTTCATCCGCTGCAGCATGACCGCCGACACTATGTCCCGCGGGGCGAGGTCGCCGAGCGGATGGCACCCGGCCATGACCGGACGGCCCGCGACGTCCACCAGCACCGCGCCGGCCCCGCGCAGGGCCTCGGTGATCAGGGGACACTGGCCGCGGGACGCTTCCTGCCACAGCACGGTCGGGTGGAACTGCACGAACTCGACATCCCTGAGCTCGGCGCCGGCGCGGGCGGCCAGCGCGAGGCCGTCGCCGGTCAGCCCGGCCGGGTTGGTGGTCGTCGCGAATGCCTGGCCGAAGCCGCCGGTGGCCAGGACCACGGCCCGGGCGGTCACCGTTCCCGGGCGGAGCTTCCCGTTACCGCCGATCATCCCGGCCAGCAGGCCGCCGACTGTGCCAAGGTCGTCGGCCAGGGCGTCCAGGACGGTGGTGCGGGCGAGGATCTCGACCCTGCTGGCAAGCAGCGCGGCGCGGAGGATCCGGTGCACCTCCGCGCCGGCCGCGTCGCCTCCGGCGTGCACGATCCGGTTGCGGCTGTGCCCTCCCTCGAGGTGCAGCACGGTGCGCTCCAGGCGGGCGCCGAGCCCGGCGAGGCGGGCGATCTCACCCGGAGCCTCCGACACCAGCGTGGCGACCGCGGCCGGGTCGCACAGCCCGGCGCCCGCCTCCAGCGTGTCACGCTGGTGCGCCGCCGCGTCGTCCCCCGGGCCGATCGCGGCCGCCAGGCCCCCCTGGGCCAGCGGCGTCGCGCCGCCGCCGAGGTCCTCCTTGGTGATCAGCAGCACCCGGCGGCCGTGGCCGGCGGCGGCCAGGGCCGCGCTGATTCCCGCCGCCCCGGACCCCACGACCGCCACGTCGCACTCGCGGGCCCAGACCGGCTCCGACCTCGGCAGGTAGCGAACCTCCAGCTCCTCAGCCGTGCCTCCCGCGGCGCCTTTTGAGCCCCTCGGCTCGCTCACTCGCCCACCGCCGAGGGCGATCCCACCGCGATCATCGCCTCCACGGCCCGGCGGGCCCGGTCGGCCACCCCGGGAGCGACGTGCACCTCCTCCACCCCGTCGCGCAGACAGCGGAGCAGGGCGTCGGGTGTCGTCATCTTCATGTACCGGCACACGGCAGCCGGGTTGACCGGCTCCCACCGCACCGCCGGGTTGGCCCGGCGCAGCTGATGCAGCATGCCGGTCTCGGTGGCCACCAGCACCGAACGTGCCCTGGTGCTGCGGGCCGCGTCCAGCATCCCGCCGGTCGACAGCACCCGGGTGCGGTCGGCGGGCAGGTCGCCCTCGCCCGCCTGCCACAGCGCGGCGGTGGAGCACCCGCATTCGGGATGGATGAACAGCTCCGCTTCCGTGTCGGCCTCCGCCTTGCGGCGAAGGTCGGCGGGGCTGATGCCTGCGTGGACATGACACTCGCCGAGCCAGATGCGCATGTTGCGGCGCCCGGTGGCACGCTGCACGTGAGCGCCGAGGAACTGGTCGGGCAGGAACAGCACCTCCCGGCCGGCCGGCAGGGACTCGACGATCTGGATGGCGTTGGACGAGGTGCAGCACACGTCGGCCTCGGCCTTGACCTCGGCGGTGGTGTTGACGTAGGCGACCACCGCGGCTCCGGGATGCTCCGCCTTCCACTCGCGCACCTGCTGCGCGGTGATGCTGTCGGCGAGCGAGCAGCCTGCCCGCGAGTCCGGGATCAGCACGGTCCGGTCCGGGGCGAGGATCTTGGCGGTCTCGGCCATGAAGTACACGCCGGCGAACACGATCGTGCTCGCCGTGCTCGCCGCGGCCAGCCGAGACAGCGCCAGCGAGTCCCCGACGTGATCGGCGACGTCCTGGATCTCCGGGGCCTGGTAGTTGTGCGCGAGGATCACCGCATCGCGCTGCCTCACGAGCCGCCGGATCTGCGCCGCCCAGCTCGCCCGGGCCGCCCCGTCCTCGCCCGCCCGGTCTGGGCTCGCCGCCCGGCCTGGGCTCCCCGCCGGGTCCCCGACGGCAGCCCAACCCCTACCAATCAGCCTGTCGGCAGCTGCGCTGCTTGTCATGGGCTGCTCCCGTCTATCGGCATCAGTTTTCGCCTAACAGTCGAAAACCTTTTGTTCATGAGGTTATCATGCAGACGTGCCGGAACGTAAGCCGCAGGCCACAAGAGCCGCCCCAGGTGCCACCCTAGCCCCGGGCGCCTCTTCAGCCTCGATGACCGCTCCAGCCCCGGCCACTTCGACCCCGGCCGCCGCCGCTCCAGCCCCGGAAGCTGACCGGTTCCGGCACGAGGTGCTCGCGGTCGTCCTCCGAGTCCGCGGCAAGAGCCTCGAGGTTCTGCTCTGGCAGCGGGGCGCGCCGCCGTTCGAAGGACGATGGTCGCTGCCGCGCGGGCCGCTCGCCGCGAGCGAG
>DASYXX010000110.1:0-7100 GCA_035934395.1 Streptosporangiaceae bacterium | reverse complement strand
TCGGGCTGGGCGGCGCCGCCGCGGCATACGCCGGCGCGCTGCCCGGCCCCATCCAGGACCTCGCCCACCATCTGATCGGCGCGCCGCCCGCGCACAGCGCCAGCCCGCTGAGCCCACGGCCCGTCCCGGGCACGTCCCGGCCGGAGGCTCGGCACGGGTCGCATCCCGGCCGGGCCGGGGGCCACGGCAAGCGGGGCACGCACCCGCACGGCAAGGCCAAAGGCCACTCCAAGGCCAAGAGCAAGCCGGCCCCGGCCAAGACGCCGCCCGGCCAGGCGAAGAACCACGTGCCTCATCCTGCTCACCCCACCCAGCCTCCGCATCCCGCGGCTCAGGCGTACCGGGCCCGGCCCTGGTACCCGTATCCGCTCCCCCGAGCCCACCAGGCCAACCGCTGGATCGCGCATCCCGGCCCCGGCCCCCGCCTCGCCTGATCCACGTAACGCAACCCCCGGGCTTCCCGGCCCAGTCGGCATCATGTGGGCATGAGCGAGCCATACAACCGCTTCACCGGGCAGAGCATCGAGCGCCTGACGGCACTGAGCGACGGCCTGTTCGCGGTCGCGATGACGCTTCTCGTCCTCGACCTGCGCGTGCCGGTCCTTGCCGTCGGGTCGTCGTCCGAGCACGGGCTCTGGGCGGCGCTGCTCAAGCTGGGCCCGAGCTTCACGGCCTACCTGCTGAGCTTCACGATGCTGGGCACGTTCTGGCTCGCCCAGCACACCCTGCTGGGCATTCTCGGGCGCTGCGACCGGACGCTGACCTGGATCAACGTCGGGTTCCTGTTCGTGGTCTCGCTGCTGCCCTTCTCCGCGGCGCTGCTCGCCCACTACGTCCACCTGCGGCTGGCGGTAGGGGTCTACTGGCTGAACATCGTGCTGCTCGGCACCGGGCTGGAGCTGAGCTCCCGGTACGGGCGCAAGGCGTTCGAGCCCGACGAGCGGGCCCGCGCCCGGCTGGCCACATTCCGCCGCCGGATCATGCTGGCGCAGTCGCTCTACACCCTCGCGGCGCTGGTCTGCCTGCTCAGCACCCAGGCGAGCGTGATCGCGCTCGCCGTCGTCCAGCTCTACTACCTCGTCTCGCCCCGGCTGTCCCGCATCCGGCGGCGGGCCTAGGGCCGCGCATTAAGGCCTAGCGGGCCGCGGAGCCGCCGCGCGCCGCCGGGTCGAGCCCGGCGCGGAGCACGGAGGCCAGCTCGGCCACGCCCGCGCGGGCCGCGTCCAGCCAGGCGGTGCAGAGCAGGAAGCCGTGCACCATGTCGTCGAAGCGCCGCAGCCGCACGGGCACGCCGGCCGCCGCGAGCCGCTCGGCGTAGGCGGCGCCCTCGTCGCGCAGCACGTCGCGCCCGGCGACGAGCACGTACGCCGGCGGCAGGCCGGCCAGGCCGGGCGCGAGGGCCGGCGCGGCGAGGCGGTCGGGCGCGCAGTCACCCAGGTAGTACGACCAGTAGGTCTCCATCTCGCCGCGGGACAGGAACGGGTCCTCGGCGTTCTGCTTGTACGACGCCGTGTCCATGGCCGGGTCGAGAGCCGGGTAGGCCAGCACCTGGAGCGTCACCGCGAGGTCGCCGTCGTCCCTGGCCAGCATCGCGACGCCGGCCGCCAGGGACGCGCCCGCGCTGTCGCCCACGACCGCCAGGCGCGAGCCGTCCGCGCCGAGGTCCGCCGCGTGCGCCGCCACCCAGCGGGTGGCCGCCGCGCAGTCGTCCAGGCCGGCGGGATACGGGTGCTCGGGTGCGAGCCGGTAGTCGACGGCCACCAGCACCGCGCCCGCCTGAGCGGCCAGCTCGCGGCAGAGCGTGTCGTGCGAGTCCAGCCCGCCGAGCACCCAGCCGCCGCCGTGGAAGAACACGGCCGCGCCCCGTGCTGACCGGAACCGTGGTGACCCCGTCGGCCGTTCCGGGCGGTAGACCCGGATCGGCACCCGACCGGCCGGGCCGGGTATCGTCAGGTCCTCTCCGGCCGGTGCCGGGCTCGGCCCGGCCAGCCACTGCGCCAGCTCGGTGAAGTTCCGCAGGCCCTGCGGCCGCGGCAGGGACATGCTGGACGGGCGCCCGGCGGCGATGAGCGACGAGAGCAGCGCGTCGAGCTGTTCCTGATCAGCCATGGTTCGATTTTCGGACCATTGGAGCATGAGGTCAAGGGCCGTAACGGGCCCGGTAGGCCCGCGCGGCCGCCTGGAAGCACTCGAGCGGGGCGCGGACGATGCCCGCGCCGATCTGCCCGCCACCGCGGCCCGCCAGGCCCGCGTCGAGCACCGGGGTGATGCCGGTCTCGACCACCTTCAGCGCGTCGATCGCGGTCGGGGTGCCCCGGTACCGCAGGTAGGGGATCTTGTAGTCGGTGTTCTCGCCCACCGTGATCTCGTACATGGCGAGGTTCATCTCGATCATGGCCTCGGGTGATCCGCCCTGGTAGTTCTGCAGCGGGAACGCCGCCGCCTGGGCGAATCCGCCGAGCCCCACGGTCTCGTTGATCAGGCTCTCCCCGCCGATCCACTCGATGTCGTCCGGCGTGAATCCCGAGAACAGCCTCGCCGACACGTCGGGAAACGGCCCGTCGAACCACTCGTCGCCGAGCCCGCTGACCCGGATCGAGACGCCCCGGCAGGTGATGCTCATCGCGGTCACGACGCTGCTGGCCTCGATGCCGTGCGCGGCGTCGGCCACCGCCTTGCCGCTGGCCATCGACAGCCGCAGGAAGAAGTAGTCGCTGGCAGACAGGTAGCCCAGGGTCTGCAGCACGTCGTCGCGGCGGTCCGGGCCCGCGGCCAGCAGGTGCGGGAACAGCTCCCGGCCGAACAGCAACGTGGCCGCGGTGTTGCGGCTGTGCAGCTCGTCACCCATGTGCACGGCGCGGCGCATGATCGGCTTGAGCGGGATGCCGCCCGCCCGCTCGACCGCGGCCCCGATCGTGGGGGCGATGACCTTTTCTAGGTAACGCAACTGGTCGCGCACGCCGTCGTCGTACGCGCCGTAGTTCAGCCGCTTGCGCGACTCCCCCTCGTAGAAGTTGCAGAGGCCCGTGGTGCCGTGCACCTGGTCGCGCACCACGAACACCGGCATCGACGCGGTGAACACGCCGGCCACCGACCCCACGCAGGCGTGGTCGTGGCACGCCCCGATGACGATGTCGCCCTCGTCCATCCGCCGCTCGGCGTCGGCCGGGCTGCGGGCCAGGCCCTCGTACAGTGCGGCGTAGACAAGCGCGGCCCGCTGGCCGCCGGTGTACTGCGCGAACGGCACCGCGGGCCCCGACGTCAGGATCGTCCGGTCGGTCATGCCGGGCACCGCGTCCCTGGCCGCCGCCACCCCGACCAGCACCGGCTCGGCCTCGCACATCCGCCTGTGGGCGACGAGGTTGGCCCGCTCGCGCTCGGCCGGCGTCACTGTGTCTGCCTTTTCGCTGACCTGCGGGGCGCCTTGCCCCTTCGGCTCGCTCACCACGCCGCGGTCCCGCCGTCCACCGGGATCACCGCGCCGGTGACGAAGGACGCCCGCGCCGACAGCAGGAACTCCACGACCTCCGCGACCTCGTCGGTCCGGCCGAGGCGGCCGAGCGGCACCTGCGCCGCCAGCGCGGCCTCGCCGCCCGACATGCGGTCCCAGGCCGCGGCCATCGGCACGTCGATGTAGCCGGGCGCGACCGTGTTGACCCGGATGCCCCGCGCCGCCAGCTCGCAGGCCCCGACCCTGGCGAGGCCGCCGAGAGCGGCCTTCGAGGCCGAGTAGATGCCGGTCCCGGCGAACCTGCCGACCGCACCGGCGACGCTGCCGATGTGCACGACCGAGGCGCCGTCGGTCATGTGGGGCAGGCAGGCCCGGGTCACCCGGGCGCTGCCCATCACGTTGATCTCCCACATCGCCGCGGCCTCGGCCTCGGGCATCTCGTCCAGCCGCGTCTCGCGCACCACGCCTGCGCAGTTCACCAGGCCGGTCAGCGGCCCGAGCGCCGCGGCGGCCGCCACGCACCGAGTGATGCTCGCCCCGTCGGTGACGTCGAGCGGGAAGTCCACGACGCTCCCGCCGGGCACGCCGCCAGGACCGGGCTCGGCGGTCACGCCGACGTCGCCGGCCACCACGGTCAGGCCCGAGGCCGCCAGCCGCCGGCAGATCGCCCGCCCGATACCGCCCGTGCCGCCCGTGACGAGCGCGACAGGGGTCACCCCAACCTCCGGACTCAGGCAGGCGGGCCTGGCGCCCGGGCGGGCCCGGGGGTCCCGCCCGGGCGGCCGTGGCCCGAGCTTTGGCCCAAACCCTAGTCCATTCGACCATGGGGGTAAAGGCCATTGGGCGGACTGTGAGATCATTGCCCCCATGAGCGCTGCGGCACCGAGCCCGGCCCCGGTCGCGATCGAGCGCGTCGAGCACGTTCCCGTGTACGGCCTCGTCGTGGACCAGCTGCGGCGCGCCATTCACAACGGCTCGTTCGTCCCCGGTGACAAGTTCCCGCCCGAGCGCGAGCTGTCCAAGCAGCTCGGCGTGTCCCGGGCCAGCGTGCGCGAGGCCATCCGCGTGCTGGAGGGCGAGGGCTACGTGGAGACCAGGCGCGGCGCCAGCGGCGGCATCATGGTGCTCGACCGGGCCCAGACCGAGGACCGGCTGGCGGAGGTCATCCGCGCCAGGCTGCCGGAGATCGAGCAGGTCATCGACTTCCGGCTGGCGGTCGAGTGCCGTGCGGCCCGGCTGGCCGCCCTGCGGCGCACGGACGGCGACCTGGCCGTCCTGCGGTCGGCGTTCGCGACGATGGCCGCCAGCCGCGAGACCCGCCGGTTCCGGGCCGCCGATTCAGCGTTCCACCAGGGCATAGCGAGGGCCGCGCGGAACGACTGGATGGAGCGCTCCATCGCCGATGCGCGCGCGTTCCTGTGGATGACCGTGGACGAGGTGGCCGAGAACGTCTTCCGGACCGCGCAGCTTCATCACGGCCAGATCCTGGACGCGATCGAGAGCCGCGATCCCGACGCGGCCGAGCGGCACGTCGCCGCGCACATCGAGCTCACCCGCACCGACCTGATCCGGATCGCCGCCGCACGGCCGCACCGCTAGCGGCCCGCGAGGTCCAGCCTGATTTGTGTCAGGGCTGGTCTTGACACCGTTGATCGCGCTACCTATGCTCCGGCCCAAAGGTCCGTAGAGCAGACCTACTCCGGGCAGGCGGGTGCGGATATGACTGCCGAACAGCTCACTGACCGCCAGGCCGAGGGACTCCGCCGTGACGCCGTCGGGCTGCCCGACGTGATCTTCACGTCGGTCACCACGATGGCGCCCGCCGCGGGAGCGGCCTTCTCGATCACCGTCGGCGCGCTGTTCGCGGGCGGAGCGCTCTCGGCCGGGGTGGTGATCGCCCTGGCCGGCTGTTTGTGCACGGCGCTGTCGATCGGGCAGCTAGCCCGGCACCTGCCGACCGCGGGCGGCATGTACACCTATATCGCCCGCGGGCTGGGCACCAGGCTCGGGTTCCTGGCCGGCTGGGGGTTCGACCTCGCCTACCCGCTCGTCGTCCCGCTCGTGAGCGTACTGTTCGGCAGCATCCTCGGCAGCACGGTCGCCGCGCATTTCGGCCTTCGCTATAACGTCTGGTGGCCGATCGGCGCGGTGTTCTGCGTGCTGCTGGTCGGCTCGCTGAACTACTTCGGCATCCAGGTGAGCACGCGCTTCGGGATCATCCTTGGCACCTTCGAGATCCTCGTGATGATCGCGCTGTCGCTCACGCTGATCGTCAGCGCGGGCTCGCGCAACACGCTCAGCGTGTTCACCGGCCACTTCGCGACCGTGCCCGGGTTCAAGGGCCTGTCGGGGATCATCGCGGGATCCGTCTACGGGGTGCTGGCGTTCATCGGGTTCGACGCCGCGGCGCCGCTGGCGGAGGAGACCCGCAACCCCACCCGCAACGTGAGCCGCGCCGTGGTGGGCTCGTGCCTGCTCGTGGGCACCTTCTACATCCTCACCACCTACGCCGCCACGGTCTACTTCGGGCCAGGCAAGTTCGTCGGTTTCTACACCGCAGGCGGCGGCAACCCGTGGAACCTCATGGCCACGGCCGTCTGGGGCGTCGGCTGGGTGTTCCTTTTCATCGCGTTCCTGAACTCCAACGCCGCCTGCTCCAACGGCGGGGGTTGCGCGGCCACGCGGTGCCTGTGGGCGATGGGCCGCATCCGGGTGATCCCGCGGGCGTTCGGCCGCACCCAGCCCCGGTTCAAGTCGCCGTACGTCGCGGTCATCTTCACGTTCGGCGTCGGCCTGGTCCTGACCCTGTGGCTGGGCGAGCAGTACACGCCGACGACCGCGTTCGCCCTGGTCGGCACCATCATCACCGGCGCGATCCTGCCGATCTACATCGCGGTGAACATCGCCTGCATCGCCTACTTCTGGCGGGAGCGCCGCCCCGAGTTCAACGTGCTCAAGCACCTGGTGGTCCCGGTGCTGGGCATCGCGTTGTTCGTGCCGGGCTTCTTCACCGGCCTCGGCATCCCGGTGTTCAACTTCATCAGCAAGCTGAGCTACCCGCTGAGCCTGGCCGGGCCTATCATCATCGCCTGGTACGCGATCGGGATCGTGCTCGTGATCTACTTCTCGGTCCGCCACCCCGACCGGATCCGCGACACCGCGAAGGTATTCATCCAGATCGACGTGCCCGAGCTGTCGAAGTCGTCGCCGACCTGAGTCGCCGACGGCCGGCTGACGCGTTCGGCGTGGCTGGGCACCGAGGGGCGTTGTGGCAGCCGGCGGGGCTGAGCAACGAGAGGCGTTATGGAAAACAGTCTTGATGAAGCGCGCCAGCGGCGTTCCGCGCAGGCGCGGCTGCTCACCGAGCGCCTCCGCGAGCAGGGCGTCCGCGTGATCCAGATGGAGATGCCGGACATCAACGGGACGGTCCGCGGCAAGATCGCCAGCCTGCCGAAGGGACTGGGGCCGACCGGCACCGGGGTCAGCACGCTGATCATGTCGTTCCGCGGCGGGGACGAGATCACGCTCTCGCCCTGGAGCAGCTTCGAGAACGGCTTCCCGAAGTTCTCGGCCGTGCCCGACCTGGACACCGCGGTGCCGCTGCCCTGGCGCCCGGAGACCGCGGCGGTGCTGTGCGACTTCGTCATGG